>JADGRT010000005.1 GCA_017880715.1 Verrucomicrobiia bacterium
CCGGCATTCCGGCAGAAAGAACGGGTGTCCTTTTTCCTGGACGAGATTCAGCAGGTGCCGGACTGGGAGCGGTTCGTCCGCCGGGTGCTGGACACCGAGAAGGTGGAGGTGTTCGTGAGCGGGTCTTCGGCGGCGCTCCTGAGCCGCGAGATCGCCACCGCGATGCGCGGCCGGGCTTGGGAAGTGGTGATTCATCCGTTCAGCTTCGAGGAATACTTGCGGCACCACCAGTTGCCGGTGCCGGAAAAGCCCGATTTCCTGGCCCCGCCGGAGCGGTCGGCGGTCGAGCGGGCATTTCAGGATTACCTCGTGTGCGGAGGCTTCCCCGAGGTGCAGGCAGTGGACACGGCCACGCACCATGCTTTGCTGCGCAACTACGTGGATGTGGCGTTGCTGCGGGACGTGATGGAGCGGCACGGCATCAGCAATGTGACGGCGCTGCGCTGGCTGGTCAGGCATCTCCTGGGCAACGCGGCTGGGATGTTCAGCATCGAGAAGTTCTATGCGTCGCTGAAATCGCAGGGGCTGCGGACCTCCAAGGATTCGCTGCACGATTACTTGTCGCACCTGGAGGACTGCTTCCTGGTTCGAACGGTATGGCTGGAAACGGCATCGGAACGGCAGCGGATGGTGAACCCGCGCAAGGCGTATCCGGTGGATCCCGGCCTGATTCCGGTCTTTGACCGCACGGGCCGGGCGAACCTGGGACATGCGTTGGAAACCGTGGTGTTGATCGAGTTGGAGCGGCGGCGAATGGAGGTGACCTACGTGCGAACGCCGGGAGGTTACGAAGTTGATTTCCTGGCGCGACGACCCGGCGAACCGCCAGAACTGATCCAGGTCTGCGCCGACTTGGGGACGGCGGAGGTTGTCGAGCGGGAATTACGGGCGCTTGAAGACGTGGCGAAGACGCATCCCAAAGCAATCCGGCGGTTGTTGACCCTCACGCGGGACGCTATGCCGGACGATGTTCCCAAGAATGTCATCGTGCAACCAGCCTACGAATGGCTGCTCCAAGGACGAGACTGAAACCCGCGCAAAACCACATGCTTTCCACTTTTGCACAGACTTTGAGCGAGGCGAGCAACGCCGCGAAAAAGACCCTCTTGGTGGTGAGCTTTCCGGCATGGCACCCCGACGGTGATGGAAGTTCCCCCGCGAAGTTCCTGGAAACGAGACGTTAGGCTTTCGATTTATGTCCTCCTACGACGACGTGGCGGAATGGTATGACGCGGTCCAGCGTGGTGGCACCATTGTTCAGGATGCCGCCATGCGCGCCGATTTCACGCGATTGACTTGCGATCGGGAATTAATTTGCCTTCCTAAAAAACGGTTTTATGATCCATATTGTATGAACGTGGCTTTCGGCCCGCGCCGATTTTCGGTGGGGGACGGCTCGGTTAAGGAACGGTGGCCCGCGCGTTTTCCGGCCTTCGGAGGCGGTCAGGGTTTCACCTTGATCGAGTTGCTGGTGGTCATGTCCATTATCACCATTCTGGCGGGCATGATGCTGCCCTCGCTCAGCCGGGCCAAGGAAAAGGCGCGTCAAACCACTTGCATCAATAATCTGCGCCAGATTGGCATCGCCCTCAAATTATACGTGGACGATCAAAGCAGCCGGTTTCCCCCGCATATCGTCCGCGATCCCGACGAGCTTCACCTCCGGAACACGACCATGACGATGGGCGGGTACGATCCGCAGCCGCGTCTGCTGGATTTTTTTCCCAGCGCCAAAGCGCGTCCGTTATACAGCTATCTGACACCCTCCGAGGTTTATCGTTGTCCCGTGGACAAGGGACAGCGCTTGGCGCCGCTTAAGTTAAAGCCTTCCAATTGGTCAAGCATCGGTTGCAGCTACATTTATAACGCCGGCCGGTTGGCAACGCTGGAGGGTGGCGGGTTTCGCCAGACTCCCGATGATCCGGCCCGCGGCATGGCGGAGAAGAGCGAATCCTGGGTGCCTTCGCCGGTGCAGTACATTTTCATGCATGAACCCCCGGCACGGCTTTACGCAACCCTGACCGGCCCCGAATGGTATCAGTGGCATTATTCCCGAGGGACAACCGATCTGGACGATCCCACGGTCGCTCGAGCTCAGTTTTACTCGCCGGTTTTGTTCGTGGACGGCCATTCCGCGGTGCCTAATTTTTCCCGTTCGCTAATGACCGATCCGTATTACCCCTACGAACCCACCCGTGATTGGATATGGTATAAAAGCGCCGATGGCAATTGAACACTGGGATGATGTCTATGTCTGCCGCTGCCGATAGCAATAGGCGGGTGCCACCCGATGGCCTGGTGCCGTTTTACCATGCGCTAGCCAAGGCGTTGCTGGAATGCGGATACCCACAGGTCGAGGAGGTGGTGTCTCAGCAGGTCGTCGCCGAATGCGTGCAATGCCAGCTTCAGCTTGGGGGCGGGGAATGGCGCCACCTGGCGGTCCCCGATGCCGCCACGGATGCCGCCAATCCAAAACTGAAACGTCTGCGGCTTGGGTATTGCGGACGCACCGGTTGCGAATCCTCCTACTACACCATCAAGCTGGGCGACGGCGCCAAGGTGGATTGGTCGAAAGTGATGGATAAAATGTCCTTTCGCTCCGTGGGCGTTCCGGCTGCCGAGGAAAGCACCGCACCCACCCCCATGGGGTGCCAGCCGGCCCGGTCGAACCGCTGGAAGAACGCGGTGGCGGTGGCGGTTTTCATCCTGGTTCTGCTGTTCTGCTGGCGTTACTTTTTCGGCGGGAAAATACCGTTGCTGGATTCCAAGCCCAAATACCGGGTGGACCCAAGCTTGGTGCGCGAGATGTTTCCGGATTCGTCCACGCCCAAGCCCGCCACGCCGCCGCAACCCAAAAAACCCTAGCCAAAGATATTTGAAATTTAGACCGCGGATTACGCGGATTTACGCGGATCAAAAAGGGCTTTGCGGACCCTCATTCCATCTCAAAAGCAGAAACACAATCCCAGGCGATTTCCCACCACCACGCGCGGTGAATAAGCTGGCCGCCTTTTTTTATGATTTTGCTGTTGACCTCTGGTGGGGCAAAATGTATTAAAAGGGGTCGAAGTGGGACAATAGTGTAGCAAGCGTGTGATGTTCCCTTATTGAGTGGGGCAAAGCCAATGTCAGCGACCGCGTCTAAAACGCCGATTTATTACAATTCGCTCTACCGTCATGGAGTCGATGAGAAGCGGCGGGTGCAAGTTCCCGCGAAGTGGCGTTCGGATGCGGAGGTCGTATTTACGATCATCCCATGGGGTGCCAAATCATTGGCCGGGGCGTGCTTGTTGGGGTTACCGCCCGAGGAATTTGCCGCCTTAGTGGCCAAGGTCAAGGCCATGTCCTTTTCCGATCCAAAGGCGGAGGCGTTACGGCGGTTGATCGGTGCTGATTCGATTCAAGTGACGGTTGACCGGGCCGGACGCATTTGTTTGCCGGAACCCATGGCGAAAGTGGCCGGGATCGAGGGCGAGGCCGTTTTGGTGGGATTATTGGACCGGTTCCAAATTTGGAATCCGGCGCGTTTTGAGGCGATCCGCGCCGTGGATGAAACCCTGTCGCAAGAAGCTTTTTCTTTGATCTAACCATGAACCTATTACGTTTTTTAACGGTGGGTCACAGTTTTGAAAACGTGAGGGACCATCAGAGCCCCTATCGCATGACGGCGGACCATTGGTTGCCCAGATTTGGGCGGCAAGTGGGGACCCATTCATCCAAAGTCAGCCCGATTACGGCTCCGGTCACGGCGAGCGATGCCAGCCCGGTGATTCCTGCCAGGAGCCAATCTGCCCCGATGGCTGCGGATGTGGCCATGGCCAAAGCCGTGGTGGGACGCTGGGATTTGCCGCCGTCAGGCCCCCGATTGATTCGGGATGCATCCGGCGGCAAGACGGCCCAGGCAAGGGTCGAGGGGCGAGAGACAAAAAGCCAGGGGCCAGGGGCGTCGGCTCGAATGTGTCAGGGGGAATTATGGACCGACCAAGTAAAGCCGTTGCGAAATGATCTTCGGGAATCGGATATGGAAGTCGCCCCCGCAAGGGTGACGGGAGACAATACGAAGGTCCAGACTAACCCCATGGAACCGACGTTGGCAGGGGCTTCCCTGCTTCAAACCGCACGACACTTGACGATCGAAGGGCGCAACTCATGGGCGTCAAGGTTGTTCAATGTGAGTCGGATGCTGGGTTAAGAGCGACGGCCCCGGGGGCGATGGCCCAGGGCAAAGAGCTGAGGTGGGCTGGTTTTTGAAATTTTAACATGATTCGAGATGGGTCCGGTTTTTTGCACATCCCAGTGATGGTGGCGGAAGTGGTTGAGGCTCTCCGGCCGAGGGCCGATGGGCGGTATCTCGACGGCACGGTTGGCGGGGCGGGACACGCCGCCGCCATTTTGAGGGCCAGTTCGCCGCCGGGGTGGTTGTTCGGGTGCGATCGCGACAGCGAGGCAATTGCGGCGGCGACGCAACGACTGACGGAGTTTGCCGGGCGGTTTGAATTGCGGCAGGGTGCCTTTGCCGAGGTGGGAGGCTGGATTGCCGCGGGAAGTCTGGATGGGGTTTTATTGGATTTGGGCGTCAGTTCGCCGCAATTGGATCGGGCCGAACGGGGTTTCAGCTTTCAGCAGGATGGGCCGCTGGACATGCGCATGGATAGGCGTCAGGCATTAACCGCGGCTCAAGTGGTCAATGAAACCGAGGAAAGCGAGCTGGCGAGGATTTTTTGGGAACTGGGGGATGAGCCTCAGTCGCGGAAGGTGGCGCGGGCGGTGGTGGCAGAACGTCAGACGCTGCGGTGGGAGACGACGGGGCAACTGGCGCGATTCATCGAGCGGTTGCTTCCTCGCGGCGGGCAGCGGATTCATCCGGCCACGCGGGTGTTTCAGGCGTTACGGATGGTGGTGAATGACGAATTAGGTTGCCTGGAGCGCGGGTTGGCGGCGGTCTGGGAGACCTTGCGAATAGGCGGCCGATTAAGCGTGATAACGTTCCATTCGGCGGAGGACCGGAAGGTGAAGGAATTTGGCCGGCAACGGTCACGGGGCTACACCGTGGATGGCCCGGTGGACGTGCCGGAGTTGCGGCAGCCGTGTGAACCGCAGTTGCTTTGGGTTCAGCGGAAGGCGAGGCAACCGGGGGTGGCGGAAGGGGCGGCGAACCCGCGGGCGCGCAGTGCGCAGTTGCGGGTTTTTGAGAAGATTTATGGCTCGTAATCGGCGAAATAATGCGGCGGCAGTTCGGTTTGGTCCAGCCCTGAAGATGGTTTTGTTTTGTATGCTGTTGGGCGGGGTGGGCGTGGGGTACGTGTGGCAGCAGAGTCAGGTTCACAAACTGGGACAGCAAATCCTGCAGGGGGAGACCAAGCTGGAGGCTCTGCAACAACAGAACAAACGCCTGCAACTGTGTCTGGATAAGCTGCGGTCCGGTCCGGCTTTGGATGATCGGGTCAAGAAATTGGGTCTGGGCTTGGGACCGGCCAACTCCACGCAGGTTTTGCGACTGCTGGAGCCGGTGGCCAAGCCGCCGGGACCTGACGATGAGAGTTTACCCGTGGCGAATGGGCTGGCGGGATCGAACGGCTGGCAGGCGGGAGTTAGGAAATAGAAGTTGGAAGTTAGAAGTTGGAAGCGTGGACATCTGATAGCGGACAGACAACGGACAACCGGCGGAAACGGCGATGATTACGGCGGTGCAAAGGCGACGGATGTGGGCGATGAAGGGACTGCTGGCGCTGGCCTTTTTAGGGCTGGGTTTTCGGCTGGTGGACTTGCAGGTGCTGCGTCATGACCGGCTTTCGCAACTGGCCAAGGACTACACGCAACGCACCTTTTTTTTTAAGCCGCATCGGGGCGACATTCGAGATCGCCGGGGCAACTTGCTGGCGACCAGCGTGCCGGTGAAGACCCTCTGTGCGGATCCCACGCTGATCAAGCATCCGGGGGGCGATTACTGCGACGAAGTGGGACAGGCGCTGGCTCCGTTGTTGAGCTTAAACCAGGCCGATTTGGTGCCGCGGCTGCAACCGCGCTATCAATTGAATGAACAGGGGCAGGTGGTGACCCATACGAACGGCCTTCCGGTGATGAATCGTTACGTGGTGTTGAAGCGGAAAGTGAGCCTGGATCAATGGCTGCAGGTGACGCAGGCGATGTTCCAGCTCTCCACGCAGGCAATGGCGAGGGCTCAGGCGGCGGCCAAGAACCAGGGCCGCAAGCTCAAGTTGGCCGAGCAAAACTATTATATCGGCCTGGGGTCGAAAGCGATTTTCGCGGAGGACGATCAAGAGCGGGTCTATCCGCAACAACGCCTGGCGAGCCATGTCTTGGGTCACGTGGGCGCCGGGGAGCGCCCGGTCGGCGGCCGGGACTATTTGGAAATGATCGGCATGGATGGGGTGGAGTTGACGCTGAATCCGGCCTTGGTGGGCGTGCCGGGATGGCGTCGCACCGAGATCGATAGAAAACAGCGCGAGGTGGTGGCGCATCGGGATCAGGATGTGGCGCCGCGAAACGGATTGAACGTGGTGTTGACCCTGGATGCCCGCATCCAGGAAATGGCCGAAGAGGTGTTGGAAGAGGCGATGCAGAAACACCATCCTATCAGCGCCTCGGCGATTGTGATGGAACCCCGCACGGGATCCATATTGGCGATGGCTACGCTCCCGAATTTCAACCCGAACCAACCGAACCTCTCACCCATGGACGCCTTGCGCAACCGGGTGGTGACCGATTTGGCCGAGCCGGGTTCGACTTTCAAGATTGTGGTTGTCACCGGGGCATTGAACGAAGGATTGGTCCGGTTGGAGGAGGTGTTCGATTGCGAGCAGGGACTATTCCATTTTCACGGGAAACCCCTGCGTGATCATGAGCGTTTCGGGAATCTGACGGTGGAACAGATCATCACCAAATCTTCCAACATCGGCGCGGCCAAGATCGGCATCAAGATGGGGCCGGATTTGTTGCGGCGATACATCCGCCAGTTCGGGTTTGGCGAACGGAGCGGAATCCCCCTGGTAGGCGAGCGGTTGGGCACGGTCAAAATGGTGAAGAATTGGGACAAACTGTCGATCTCGCGCATTCCGATGGGACAGGAGGTGGACGTGACTCCGCTGCAGATGGTCATGGCCATGGGCGCGCTTGCCAATGGCGGGATGCTGATGCGGCCCATGCTCATCGACCGGATCGAGGACGAGCAGGGGCGGACGGTGGCGAAGTACCAACCGCAGGCGGCGCGCCGGGTTTGTCGTGAGGAGACGGCGCAGTTAATGGTCAGGGCGCTCAAGACCGTGGTCGCAACCAACGGCACGGCGAGCAAGGCGCGATTGGAGAATTATGCGGTGGCGGGCAAAACCGGGACGGCTCAAAAGGTCATTGGCGGGGTTTATGCGCCCGACAAGTATTTTTCCTCGTTTGTCGGATTTTTCCCGGCGGAACGTCCGGAATTGTGCATTTTGGTGGTGTTGGACGAGCCAGAGAGGAAGCGGGGGTATTATGGCGGCCAGATTGCGGCCCCGATTTTTGCGGCGCTTGCCGAGCGCGCGGCCAACTACCTGGGCATTCAACCCGACCGCGCCACCGAGGATTCGCCGTTGACAAGCGGGATGACCAACAAGCTGGCCGCGGCGGCGGCGAATTGAATTTGCGTGACCATGCATCTTAAACAACTGATGGCCGGGTTAGGGGCGGTGAGCGTCGAGGGATCGCTCGACCGCGAGGTCACGGGGATTGCGTACGATTCCCGCCGGCTCACCCCGGGCATGCTGTTTGTGGCGGTTCCCGGCCGCAATGTGGACGGTCATGACTTCATCAATAACGCGTTGGAGCGCGGCGCGGTGGCGGTGGTTTGCGAGCGGAACGGGTTTATGCCGCAGCGGGCGACGAAAATCAAGGTGGCCGACGCGCGGGAGGCGCTGGCGCAGTTGTCGGTGGCATTTTATCAGAATCCGAGTTCGAAACTGAAAGTCATCGGGGTCACGGGCACCAACGGCAAGACCACGGTGGCCTTCATGGTGAAGCACATCCTCGAAACGGCGGGGATCAGGACCGGCCTGCTGGGGACGATCCGTTATGAAATTGGCGACCGGGTGATTCCCGCCCAGCGGACCACGCCGGAGGCGCTGGAAGTGCAGCAGATGATGGCGCAGATGCTCAAGGCCGGGTGTCAGGCGTGCGTGATGGAAGTCAGCTCGCACGCGTTGGAGCAGAAGCGCGTGCAGGGGGTGGAGTTCGATGTCGCGATTTTCACCAACCTGACCCAGGACCACCTGGATTATCACGGCACGATGGACCGGTATTACGCCGCCAAGAAAAAACTATTCACGCAGCCGTCGGGCGGCAAGAAGCGCGCGGCCGTGATCAATATTGACGATGCGTTTGGGACGCGGCTCGCGCAGGACCATCCATACCAGGTGCGGTTGACCTATGGCATTGACCAGGCCGCCGAACTGCGCGCGACGAGCATTCAACTGGGGCGCGAGGCGACGCGCATGACGGTGGAGACGCCCCGCGGGCGCTTTTCGTGCGCGCTGCCCTTGATTGGCCGGCACAATGTTTATAACGCCCTGGCGGCGGTGGGGGCCGGCTTGGTTTTGGACGTGAGTTTGGAGAATATTCAGCGGGCCGTGCCAACGTCCCCGCCGGTGCCGGGCCGGTTGGAAAACGTGGCGCTGGGCCAGCCCTTTGCGGTGCTGGTGGATTATGCGCACACGGATGATGCCTTGCTGAACGTTTTGAAAACGCTGCGCGAAATCACGCCGGGCCGGCTGCTGCTGGTGTTCGGCTGCGGCGGCAGCCGGGACAAGGGCAAGCGGCCCAAGATGGGGGCCGTCGCCGCGAAATGGGCCGACCACAGCATCATTACCAGCGATAATCCGCGCAAGGAATCGGCGGCGGCGATCGCGTCGCAGATCGAGGCGGGATACCGTTCGGTGCGTTCGGATGGCTGTCGGGTCGAGTTGGATCGGCGCCGGGCGATCGAGGAGTCGATCCGCTCGGCCGCGGCCGGGGACACCGTGCTGATTGCGGGCAAGGGGCATGAGACCTACCAGGAATTTGAAGACACGGTGGTGCCGTTCGACGATGGGGCTCACGCGCGGGAAACCCTGGAGACGCTGGGCTATGGCGCCGGCAAGGCCAAGGGTTGATCCCTGGCGGATTGATTTTTGTGGAATCGCGTTCTTTGAAATACCTGGCCGAGGCGTGTGGCGGCCGGTTGGCGCAGGGGATGCTGAATACCGCGGTGGCGCGGATCAATACGGATTCACGGCGGATCGAGCGGGGCGATTGTTTTCTGGCGTTGCCGGGCGAACGCTTTGACGGTCATGATTTTGTCTCCGAAGCGGCGCGGCAGGGGGCGGCCGCCGTGGTGGTGCAAGCCGGGCGCGTGCCGACGCTGCCCGAGGCGTGCGCTGTCCTGGTTGTGGACAACACGCGTTGCGCTTTGGGACAGATCGCGGCGCGGTACCGGCGGGATTTTGAGCTGCCGGTGGTGGCGGTCGGGGGTTCCAACGGAAAAACGACCACCAAGGAACTGCTGGCGTCGGTGTTGCAGCAGAAATGGGTGACGCTCCGCAGCGAAGCCAGCTTCAACAACGATGTGGGTGTGCCGCTGACCCTGCTGAACCTGGAGCGAAGACATCAGGTGGCAGTGTTGGAAGCAGGGACCAATCACCCGGGCGAACTGGCGCCGCTGGTGCGCATGATTCAGCCGCGCTGGGGCGTTGTCACCAGCCTGGGGCGCGAACATCTGGAATTTTTTGGCGGTTTGAAAGGCGTGGTTGAAGAGGAAGGCTGGCTGGCCGAGTTGCTCCCGCCGGATGGCCGGTTGTGGGTGAATGGCGACAGCCCCGGCATGGACGAGTTGACTCGGCGGGCGCGCGCCACGGTGGCGCGGGTCGGTTTCGGTTCGCAGAACGATTGGCAGGCGACCCTGATGGGGATGGACGAAACGGGAATCCGCTTTGCGGTGCGGTCGCCCCGGGCTGAATTTGCCGGAGAATACCGGGTGGGGTTGCTGGGACGACATCAGGTGACCAACGCCTTGCTGGCCGTGGCGGTAAGCGCCGAATTGGGGCTGAGCCGGGCCGAGGTTGAACGGGGGTTGCAGGAAGGCAAGCCCGCCCGGATGCGGATGCAACTATGGAAAGCCGGCGGCGTGAGCGTGTTGGATGACGCCTACAACGCGAATGCGGATTCGATGCTGGCGGCGCTGCAAACGCTGGCCGATCTGGCGGGCGGCGGGCGGAAGATTGCGGTGCTGGGCGAGATGAATGAACTGGGCGCCGCCAGCGAGGCGGCCCATCGGGAAGTGGGACAGCGCGTGGCGGCACTGGGGATCGCCCGGTTGTTTGCGGTGGGCCGGATGGCGCCGGTTTTAGGGGCGGCGGCGCGAATGGCGGGCCTGGATGCCGTTGGCGAGTTCGAATCGGTGGCAGCGGCGGGGGAGGCGGTGCGCGGCTTTTTGCAGCCGGGTGATTGGGTGTTGATCAAGGCGTCACGGGCGGCGCGGTTGGAACGGATCAGCGAAGTGTTGCGAGCGGTTTAACGGAAGACGGCGGTGTGCTGTATTATTTAAGTCAATATTTGCTGGCGGCGGCGGCCGGGACCGAATGGGGCGAATACTTGTCGCCGTTGCGAGTGTTTCGGTACATCACGTTTCGGACGGCGGGTGCGGCGGTGACCGCGCTGTTGTTGAGTTGGTGGCTCGGACCCAAAGTGATCGGCTGGCTGAAGGAACTGAAGTTTGGGCAAGACTATAAGGACAAGGCCGAGGAAGCGGGTGAGCTGAAGGGGCGGACATCGATGAAGCAGGGGACGCCGACGATGGGCGGGGTCATGATCGTGACGGTGCTCGATATCACGGCGTTGCTGTGGGCTCAGTGGAATCCGTTTATATTGCTGACACTCACTGCGGTGCTGGTGCTGGCGGGGCTGGGGTTTTACGACGATTTTGTGAAGATTACCGAACAGAGCGGCCGCGGGGCCAAATCCCGGATCAAACTGTGGGTGCAGACGCTGCTGGCGACGTTTGTGGCGGTGTACCTCTGGCAGTTTCCGCCGACGAGCCGGCTGATAACCGACATTATGGTGCCGTTTTACAAATACCCGGTGATGACCGGCGCGGTGGTGACGGGCTTGGCGATCGCCGTGCTGGCGATCGTAGGCAGCTCGAATGCGGTCAATTTGACGGACGGATTGGACGGCCTGGCGATCGGCTGCACGGTGATCGTGTCCTTTGTTTTTCTGGTTTTGACCTACGTAGCCGGGCACTCGAGGATTTCCGCGTACCTGCAGGTTCCCTATGTGCCGGGGGCTGGGGAACTGACGGTATTTTGCGGCGCGATGATTGGGTCGGGTCTGGGGTTTCTCTGGTTCAACTGTCATCCGGCACAGGTGTTCATGGGCGACACGGGATCGCTGGCGCTGGGGGGGGCCTTGGGCATCATTGCGGTGTTGATTCATCAGCCTTTTGTGCTGGTGATTGCCGGCGGGGTTTTTGTGGCGGAGGCGGCTTCGGTCATGTTGCAGCGAGGCTGGTTCAAGTATACCAGGCTGACGCAGGGACGGGGACGCCGAATCTTTTTGATGGCGCCGTTGCATCATCATTTCGAAAAGCTGGGCTGGCACGAGTCGCAGGTGGTGATGCGTTTTTACATTTTGTGCATTCTGTGCGCCGTTGTGGCGCTCAGCACATTAAAACTACGGTAGGGGAACCCAAACCATTAGCAGTTGGAAGGCCGAGGATGTTAGAGATAGCGCACAAACGAGTTCTGGTGATCGGCCTGGGGGCGAGCGGGCGGGCGGCGTGCCAGTTGCTGCGTCAACGCGGCGCGACGGTGGTTGCGATCGACGAGGCCGACACGGCGGGTTTGCGCCAGGAAGCGGCCGCATTGGAAAAAATGGGAGTGCGGGTGGAGTTGCGCACGAAAGGGGCGCCGGAGGAGAGTTTCGATCTGGCGGTCGTCAGCCCGGGCGTGCCCTGCGCCGGGGCGTTGGTGCGCCGAGTGGTGTCGCGCGGCGTGCCGTTAATTGGCGAATTGGAGCTCGGATACGACCAATCCCGCGCTTCCTTCGTGGCGATCAGCGGGACTAATGGCAAGACCACGACAACCGAGTTGGTGGCGCAGATGCTGACGCACACGGGGCGGCGGACCGTGGCGGCGGGCAACGTCGGTCTGCCCTTGTGCGCGGTGGCCGATTCCACTCCGGATTTGGATTACGTGACCTTGGAGGTCAGCTCGTTCCAGTTGGAGACCATTCGGTTCTTCCGGCCGGTGGTGGCGGTGCTGACGAACCTCACGCCCGACCACCTGGACCGGTACGCCGACCTGGCTGCCTATGCCCGCGTCAAGGCGCGCCTGTTCGAGAACCAACGGCCGTTTGACTGGAGCATTATTCAGAGCGCGGCGCTGGCACGGTTGCGGGCTTTGGACGTGAGGCTGCCCGACCGGATGGTGACGTTCAGCGCGAGCGATCCGCAGGCCGACATCTTTTTGGACGGGAATAGGGTTGCCTCTCGCTGGCCGCAATGGGAGGGAACCTGGCTGGACCTGCGGCAGGTTCGGTTGCGCGGTCCCCACAACGTGGAAAACCTGATGGCCGCCCTGGCGATCGGACGCGCCCTGGAATTGCCCCGGGACCCGGCGGCCGCCGCCTTGGCCGCCTACCGGCCGGCGCCGCATCGCTGCGAACTGGTGGCCGAGGTGCGCGGGATTCAATTCGTGAACGACTCGAAGGCGACCAATGTTGACGCGGTAATCCAGGCGCTGCTGACCGTGCGGGGAAAGAGTGGCTTGCCGAACGTCTGGCTGATTGCCGGCGGCAAGGACAAAGGATTCGATTATGGAGAGGCCGGTCCGCTTTTGAGCCAGCGGGTCAAGGGCGCTTTTCTGCTGGGGGAAACCCGGGCGCGGATCCAGTCGGCGTGGGAGCGCTTTGTTCCTTGCACGGCGGTCGATTCCCTGTTAGAAGCTGTAAACGAAGCGGCGCGTCGAGCTGTTTCGGGCGATGTCGTACTGCTGTCACCGGCTTGTTCGAGCTTTGATATGTTTCAAAACTACCAGCACCGAGGCGAAGTGTTTCGCCAGGCGGTGGCGGTATGGACTCAGCTCCCGTCAGCCGGCGGCGGCGGCGGGATAAAACCAGAAACCGATTTTGAATTTAAACATTAACCGATTTTAAGCGATTTGTTTGCGGGTTTTCGCGAGAAAGGCCGCCGGCAAATCCGTGATAAAAAAACCAGGCAACAACGCCATCACCAGCCCCAAGAACATGAATACACCGAATCCACTCGTGCCCCAGGGATCGCTTCTGGAGCAGCAAAAATCCAAAGGCAAATCCAACCTGTTTATTGCCGTGATCAGCATCCTGGCCATTCACGTGGTTCTCTTCGGAGGACTGCTGATCCAAGGATGCAAACCGGAAACCAAGCTGCGGGACACCGCTGCCAACGAGACGCCCAATGCCATTCCGCAGCCGGATCCCAATGCCTACATCACCAATACTCCGCCCATCCCGGATATCAATCCGCCCGCGATGCCGGCGACGTATGCGGCGACCAACCTGCCCATGACGCCGCCGCTGGTGGTGACGCCTTTAGTGCCGGCCACGCCGATCGAGAGCGTTGCGGGCACGAAAGAATACAAAGTCGCCAGGGGCGATTCGTTCTACAAGATTGCCAAGGATCACGGAGTTTCCATGGCGGCCGTTGCCAAGGCCAATCCCGGCGTGGTAGCCACAAAACTCAAAGCCGGTCAAGTGATCCAGATTCCGGCCTCGGGCGCCACCCCGGCCGCTCCGGCATCGGTGGCGGGAGGCATGGAACCGGCTTCGCTGGCGACGGTTTATGCCGTCAAGCCGAACGACAACTTGACCAAGGTGGCCAAGTCGCACGGCACCACGCCCACGGCGATTCGCGCGCTGAACCATCTGAAGACTGACCGGCTGAGTGTGGGGCAGAAGCTGAAATTGCCCGCGCCCAAGACGGCGGCGGCGACGGGCGACATCGCTCCGGGCTTTCCGGCGTCAACGAATCTCACGGGCGCGCCTGCTCCGGGCGGCCGCATGTAAGGCGTGGCGAT
The DNA here is from genome assembly GCA_017880715.1 of Verrucomicrobiia bacterium. GTDB lineage: Bacteria > Verrucomicrobiota > Verrucomicrobiia > Limisphaerales > UBA1319 > JADGRT01. Next base: position 14,076 of record JADGRT010000005.1, read on the forward strand.
CGGGTTGGCGACCGTTCCGGCTGAACGGGCGGGCGGGCGATTCCGTTCGTCGTCCAGCGACGGGCGGTGACGCGGGCGAAAGATCCATGAAGGCAGTGACAACAGTGCTGATGGTGTGCGTAGCCGGCTTGCTGGCGCTGGGGATGGTGATGCTCTATAGCGCCAGCATGAGCCTGCCCCAGGAGGGCACGCGCTGGCTGATCCAGCAACTGCTCTGGTGCGCCGTGGGCTTGGCGCCGTGTTTGGTGCTCGCGTGGATGGACTACCGGAAACTGGGGCGCGTGGCCTGGGTTTTATTATTGATGGCAGGGGGGTTGCTCGTGTTGGTGCTGATTCCCGGCGCTCATGCGGTGACCGTCAAAGGGGCGCGCCGGTGGTTGTCCTTTGGCGGCTGGCGATTTCAGCCCTCCGAGCTGGCCAAACTGGCTCTGGTTATTGCGTTGGCTCATTACGGGCATTGTTATCAACGACAAATGACCTCGCTGTGGCGCGGGGTGATCTGGCCCTGGTTGGGCGTCAGCGTGGTGCTGGGTTTGATTTTTGTGGAGCCGGATCGCGGCACGACCATTTTTCTGGCGGCGGTTAGCGCGGGGATGTTGTTGTTGGCGGGGGTTCGTTGGCTGCATGTTCTGCCGCCGGTTTTTCTGGGGGCGGCGGCCATGGCCCTTTCGCTGATTTACGATCCCATGCGGTGGGGTCGGATTTTCAGCTACCTGAACCTGGAAGAAACCAAGAGCGGGGTTGGCTGGCAGGCGTGGCAGGCCATGCTGGCTTTCGGTTCGGGCTGGTGGACGGGGCTGGGGTTGGGCAACGGGCAGCAGAAACTGGGTTTTATTCCCGAGCATAAAACGGATTTTATACTGCCGGTGATTGGGGAGGAGTTGGGTTTGGTGGCTACGCTGGCCGTGGTGCTTGCCTTCCTGGTGGTGGCTCTCTGCGGTTGTTTTATTGCCTCCCGGGCGCGCGATACCTTCGGTTTCTTGCTGGCGTCCGGCGTTACGCTGGTCATTTGTCTGCAGGCTGTCGTCAACATCGCCGTGGTCACGAGCCTGCTGCCCAACAAGGGGCTGCCACTGCCTTATATCAGTTATGGCGGGTCGAATCTGGTGATGATGATGGCCAGTCTGGGCCTGTTGCTGAGCGTGGCCCGCCAGGCGGTCGATCGCGTGGAAAATGTCCTGCCCTTCGAAGAGGAAGTCGAAACCCAGCTATGCCAGGCCTCGTGAAGTCCGCGCTGCATAAAGATCCCTTGGTGGCCATTGCCTGCGGGGGCACCGGCGGTCATCTGTTTCCGGGCCTGGCGGTGGCGGAAGCTTTGCAGCAGCGCGGCGCGACGGTCCTGCTGCTCGTTTCCCAGAAGGAAGTCGATCAACAGGCCGTGCGGGAAGTGCGGGGGATGCAGGTGGAAACCCTGCCCGGCGTGGGGCTGGTCGAAGGAAAGTGGTTGAGTTTCGCCTCGGGTTTTATCAAGTCCTATTTGCATTCGCGGCGGCTGTTTGCGCGGCGCGCCCCGCGCGCGGTGCTCGCCATGGGCGGGTTTACCAGCGCGCCGCCGGTGCTGGCCGCGCCGGCCTTTCGCACCGCCGCTTTTTTGCACGAGGCCAATGCCGTGGCGGGCCGCGCCAACCGCTGGCTCGCGCCTTGGGTGAAAGAGGCCTTTGTCTATTTTCCGACCGCCGGCAGACGGCTGTGGCCGGCGGCGCGGGTTTCCGTGACCGGCATGCCGGTGCGTTCGTCCTTTCAGCCGATGGCGGCGGAGTCCTGCCGGATAGCTCTGGGTTTGGATCCGCAACGGCCGGTGCTGTTGATCATGGGGGGCAGCCAGGGGGCCGAGGGCATCAACGAGCGGGTTCTGAAGGCCGCGGGATCCTTGCTGGCCCAGGAGCCGGACCTGCAGTTTCTGCATCTGACCGGAACGAAGGGATGGGAGCGGGTCAAGGCGGCGTATGCCTCGTTGGACTGTCGTGCGGTGGTCCGTCCGTTCCTGACCGAAATGGAATATGCGCTGGGCGCGGCGTCCGTGGCGATCAGCCGGGCGGGCGCCTCCTCCCTGGGCGAACTGGCCGCCATGCGGGTGCCGTCGATTTTGATCCCCTATCCGGCCGCGGCGGACCAGCACCAGTATTTCAACGCGCTGGCGTGGCAGGAGACGGGCGCCGCGCGCCTGGCGCCGCAGGCAGCGGCAACGCCGGAATCGCTGACGGCCGGAGTGCTCGAGTTGTTGCGCCATCCGCGCGCGCGCCAGACGATGATCCAGGGCATGACGCGGTGGCATGACGCCCAGGCGGCGGAGAACATTGCGGACCGGATTTGGCCGGTGGTTGCGGCGGGCGCGCCGGTTTCGGCGAAGAACCCGTCGGCGGGGCCGCTCCCGGCCTTCGTCAAGCCAGGGCGGAACCATTTGCATAGCGGCTCACCATGCCTGATTTAACTCCCGCGCAAGTCGGCGAACGCCTGCAATCGGCCGGTCCCGGGGCGCTGGTCTATCTCTTAGGGGCGGGTGGCTGCGGGATGAGCGGATTGGGTCATTTGTTGATGGACCAGGGCTACCGTGTGGCCGGCTCGGATCTGGTCTGCAACGAGGAGGTTCAGCAGTTGCGGCGCCGGGGCGCCCGGGTTTTTACCGGTCATGCCTCCGGCCAGATCACCGCCACGCGTCCGCTGCTGTTGGTTTACAGCTCCGCGGTGCGTCCGGACAACGCCGAACGGGTGGCGGCGCAACGTGAGAACATTCCGGCGGTGCGCCGGGCGGTCTTGCTGGCGGCGTTGCTGGGGCAGCAGCGGGGCATTTGTGTGGCGGGCATGCATGGCAAGACGACCACGACGGCGATGCTGGCCTACGCGCTGGATCAATTGCACGTGAAGAGCAGCTATGCGATTGGGGCGCAGGTGCCGCAGTTGACGCCGCAGGCCCGGTTCGATCGCGCGGCGGAATGGTTCGTCATCGAGGCCGACGAAAGCGACGGCACCCTGCTGCAGTTTCATCCGGAGCACTCGATCGTGCTCAACGTGGATGAAGAGCATTTGGACTATTACGTGAACCTCAAGGCGGTGTGCGGCACCTTCCGGAAGTTCGTGGATCAGACCCGCCAGCTCGTGGTGTATTGCGCGGATGATGCGCGGCTGAAAGAGATGCTGGCCGGGCGGCCGTTGTCGGTTTCTTATGGCTGGCAGGCGAACGCCGATTATCGGGTGGTCTGGCCGGATGGCGCAGCCGGCGCGGCAAGCCTGGCCGGACCGGCAGCCGTTTTCGAGATTTGGCAGGGGGATGTTTCGCTGGGCCAGTTTACCCTGCGGTTGCTGGGGGAAAAGAATATTTCCAACGCGACGGCGGTGATCGCGCTGCTGCATCGGCTGGGGTATGATGCCCGGGCCATTGCGCGCGCCCTCGAATCGTTTTGCGGCGCGCGACGGCGTCAGCAGGTGCTTTACTCGGATGAGAACCACTGCCTCGTGGACGATTACGGGCATCATCCGCGGGAGATTGCGGCCACGCTGCGGGCCATGAAGCAGCTGGGCCGGCGGCGGCTATTGGTGGCGTTTCAGCCGCACCGGTATAGCCGGACGAAGCATCTGTTGCCGGATTTTGCGACCTGTTTTCGGGAGGCGGACCGGCTGTGGGTGACGGATGTGTACGCCGCCAGTGAAACTCCCATCCCGGGAGTCAACGGCGTGGCCTTGGCGGCGGCGATCCACGCGCAGGGGCAGGAGGTGGCGTATTGCCCCAACCTGGAGAGTCTGCAAACGTCGGTGACAGCGGCCCTGCAGCCGGGAGACGCGGTTCTGTTTTTGGGGGCGGGGGACATCACGCACGCGGCCCATCAGATGGCGGAGGAATTGAAGGAAAGGCAAAAAGGCCGCCGTGCGCGGCGCGCTCATTCGACCATGAAAACGCGGCCGTTGGCGTCCTTGGACAAAGGATTCTGGCAACCGTTGGCCGGCCAACTTGCGCCGCAAACGGGGTGGCGGTGCGGGGAGTTGCTGGCGCGGCATACGACCCTGCGGATCGGCGGCCGGGCGGAATTCTGGGTGGAGCCCGTGAGCGAGGAAGATCTGGCCCGCGTGTTGCGTTTTTGCCTGGAACACCAGGTGGCGTTTCATGTGGTGGGACGGGGATCCAATTTACTGGTGCGGGATGGCGGGATACGCGGAGCGGTGGCATGTCTGTCGCATCCGTTTTTTGGCCGGGTTGAGGTGGCCGAGGGGCGGATTTTCTGCGGGGCGGGTGCGTCTTTAAAGTCCGTGGTGAGGGAGGCCCAGCAGCAGGGTTTGAGCGGATTGGAATTTCTGGAGGGCATTCCGGGCTCGGTGGGCGGCGCGTTGCGCATGAATGCCGGGGCGCAGGGAGCAGGCTTATTCGAGGTGTTGGAACGGGTGCGGTTCATGGCGGCGGACGGTCAGGCGCAGGAGATCGAGGCGCATCGAATTCCAGTGGGCTATCGGAGTTGTCCCTGGTTTGAAAACCGCGTTGCGTTGGGAGCGTGGTTGCGCGCGGAGCCGGGGGTCAAGTCGGCGATCGAACGGACGATGAGTGAGTACCGTGAACGACGTTGGCGTTCGCAGCCTGCGGAACCCAATGCGGGCTGTATTTTTAAGAATCCAGACGCCATTCCCGCGGGCCAACTGATCGATGAACTGGGACTGAAGGGCACGAAGGTGGGCGGCGCGATGATTTCGCGGGTGCATGCCAATTTTATTGTCAACCAGGGCCAGGCCAGCGCGCAGGATGTGCTGCATTTGATTGAACTGATCCGGGAGCGAGCCCGGACCGATCGCGGGATTTGTCTGGAAACCGAGGTGGAGATTCTGGGCGATAACACGGCTATGGAAACGCCGCAGAAAGTGAATCGGGCGGTCTAAGCAGGGCTGGGCGGGCGCCCACCGTGACTCTTTGCGCTATGGCGGCAAAATTCGAGTTATGTCAGATCACCGTGATGCTGGGGGGGCCCTCGGCCGAACGTGAGGTGTCGCTGCGGTCGGGGGCGGCGGTGGCGCGGGCGTTGCGTTTGCTGGGGCACGAGGTGCGGGAGCTGGATCCGCAAAACGGGACGTGGGCGTTGCCGGCGGACACGGACGTGGTGTTTCTGGCTCTGCACGGGACGTACGGCGAGGATGGCACGGTTCAGCAGCGATTGGAAGATTTGGGCGTGCCCTACACCGGGTGCGATCCCGTGGCGAGCCAGGTGGCCTTTGACAAGGTGTTGACCAAACAGCGGTGCCTGGCGGCGCAGGTGCCGACGGCGCCGTATGTGGAGATTGCCTCGGCCGACGCGCCCTGGCCGGAGGGCTGGCAACCGCCGGTGGTGGTTAAGCCGGCCAGGCAGGGTTCCAGCATAGGACTGCAATTCGTTCAGACCGCCGAGCAGTGGCCGGCGGCTTTGCGGGACGCGCTGAAGTATGACTCGCGGGTGTTGGTGGAGCCCAAGATCGAGGGGCGCGAGGTCACCGTCGGCTTGTTGGCCGACGGGGTTTTGCCCATCGTGGAAGTGAAACCGCGCTGCGGAGCTTACGATTATCGCAATAAATACACCGTCGGCGCGACGGAGTACTTTTGCCCGGCCCGCTTGGACGACCGTGTGGCTGGCCGGATACGCGCCGCGGCGCTGGGCGCCTTTCAGGCGATCGGCGGGCGCGATTATGCGCGGGTCGATTTGATGGCGCCGCCGGCGGGGGAGCCGATGGTGTTGGAAGTCAATACGCTTCCGGGCATGACCGAAACCAGCCTGCTGCCCAAGGCGGCGGCGGCGGCGGGGATAGGCTATGCGGAATTGTGCCAGCGCATGGTGGATCTGGCGTTGCAGCGGGCTGGCAGCCGGTGAGGGGAGTCCGAATATCATGGGGTGGTTTAAGCGAAATCAAAACCGAAAGATGAAGCGCGAAGCGACGCTGGAGGTCAGGACCAGCTCGCGGCGCATTCGCCAGGCACGGCTGCGTTGGGCGGCGTCGGGGATCATCGGGCTGGGACTCCTGGCGGGCCTGGTCGGGGGATTATGGCGGGGCGGCGAGTGGTTATTGAATCGGCTGGTATTCGAGAACGAGGTTTTTGCCATCCGGGTCATTGACGTGCAGACCGACGGGGTGATTCCCACGGAGCAATTGCGCAAATGGGGACGCGTGAAATTGGGAGATAACTTGTATGCCTTGGATCTGGTGCGCGTCCAAAGGGATTTGCAACTGGTGCCCTTGATTCGGGAGGCCGCCGTCGAGCGGGTCACGCCCCACACCTTGAAGGTCCGGGTGACCGAGCGGGAGCCCTTTGCGCAGGTGAATGCTTTTCGTCCAAAACCCGCCGATGGCGGCTACGAAATAGTGGTGTACTATTTGGACGAGGATGGCTATGTGCTGTCGCCGATGGGCGGGGTCATGGAACGGGCGCCGGCGGTCCACCCCAACGAATCGCTGCCGGTCCTCATCGGCGTCAATAATGCGGAACTTCGCGTGGGGAAGCCGGTGGAATCGGCGCAAATTTTTGCCGCCTTGCGGTTGATCGCCGAATACGAGCGATCGCCGATGTTTGGCGTGGAGGAGTTGGCGCGGATCGATTTATCGTCGCCGGGAATGCTGTCGGTGACCACCGGCCAGGGCAGCCAGGTTTTTTTCGGACTGGCGGGGGTGGATCGGCAATTGCGCCGGTGGCGCGCGGCGTACGATGCCGGCGCGGCCAATGGCAAACGGATCGCCACCCTGGATTTGTCGGTAACCAACAACGTGCCGGTGCGGTGGCTGGTGGCGGATCAGAACCAGCCCGGGACGTCGAAACCGGTCAAAATTCCACGCTACCGAAAAAAGCATGTTTAAGTCCTCCAACATAATTGTGGGCCTGGAGGTGGGAACTTCCAAGGTGTGCGCCGTGGTGGGCGAGGTCAACGCCGCCGGGGCGTTAAGCATCATCGGCCTGGGACAGGCGGTGTCCCAGGGGGTGCGCAAAGGCGAGATTATCGATCCCGACCGGGCGGCGGCGGACATCCGCAACGCGCTGGTGGAGGCGGAGCAACGCGCCGACGTGGAGATCAGCAGCGTTTATCTCGGCGTGACCGGCGATCACATCCAGGGGTTCAACAACCGGGGCGTGCATACCGTGGTGTCCGCGGACCGGGAGATTACCGCCGACGACGTGCAGGATGTGATCAAGAACGCCAAGGCGATCAATTTGCCCGCGGAAAACCACGTCATTCACGCGGTGCGCCAGCATTTTCTGGTGGACGGACAGGATGGCATTCTCAATCCCGTGGGCCTGCTGGGCACGCGGATGGAAGTGGACATGCACGTGGTGCATGGGCGGCGCAACCGCCTGCAAAACTCGATGCTCGTGGTCAAGAAGCTGCAAATCGAGGTGGAATCGGTGGTGTTCAACGGATTGGCCGCCTCGCTCGCGCTGCTGAGCAACGAGCAGAAGGAATTGGGCGCGCTGGTCATCGATTTGGGCGGCGGCACGACGGAGTACGTGGTTTACGCCAACGGCGTCATCAAGCATACGGGCGTGCTGGCGTTGGGCGGCGACCACGTTAGCAACGATCTGGCGATCGGCTTGAAAGTGCCGCTGCATGTGGCGGAAAAACTGAAGGTGGAGCAAGGGCGCGCCCTAGCCGATGAAGGGTGCAAAGGGCAAACCCTGACCTTGACCAGCGAGTCCGGGTTGTCCGAGAAAACGATCAATCTGGAACATTTGCGGCGCATCATGGCGCTGCGTCTGGAGGAGATTTTTCAGATCATCGCCAAACGGCTCTCGGAGGCCGGGCTGCTGCAGTATTTGCGCTCGGGCGTGGTTCTGTGCGGTGGCGGCGCGCGCATGCCGCTGATCCAGCAATTGGCCGAACGGGAGTTTCAATTGCCGGCCGCCATCGGCAAGACGAATTCCATCAACGGCCTGACCCTGGCGCTGGATCAACCGGAGTTCGCCACCGCCATCGGCTTGGTGAAGTTCGGTTCCCTGCAGAAAAAGCGCCGGCACGAGGGCGGTCTGATCTCGCGGGTTCTAGGAGAGTTAATGCGGTCGAAATAGCCATCGCCGCCAGGATCCCACAGTGTTTTAACGAAATTGAGGCATTATGAGCCAATTCAATAATCCCGGAGCGTCGCCAACTTCGGCGGCGGAAGTTTTCCAAACCCCACTGTCCATCCGCGTGATCGGCGTCGGGGGCGCGGGGGGACGAATCGTCGATTTCCTGTCCAGCGCCGGTTTCGACAATTTGGCCTTCATTGCCGTGGACACCGACGCGCAGGAACTGGCCGCCACCGAGGTGCTGCGTCGCGTGCAGTTGGGCGCCCGGCAGGCGCGGGGGCTGGGCACCGGCGGCGATCCCGAGCTAGGCAGCGCCGCCGCCGAGAAGGATTTGGACGCCCTGCGCCAGCATTGTGCGGGCGCGGACATGGTGTTTTTAGTAGCCGGGTTGGGCGGGGGCACGGGCACCGGAGTGGCGCCGGTCCTGGCGCGCCTGGCCAAGGAGGCGGGCGCCCTGGTGTTGGTTTTCGCGATTCGGCCGTTCGATTGTGAGGGGACCCGACGGCAACGCCAGGCGCAATTGGGCCTGCAACACCTGAAGACCATCGCCGACGGTGTCATTTGCCTGCCCAACCAGGGGGTGGCCCAGATGATCGACGAGAACACCAGCCTGGTGGAAACCTACAAGATTACCAACGAGCTGATTGCCCAGGGGTTGCGCGGCGTCTGGCGCATGATCGCGCGGCCGGGGCTCATCCCGGTGGGCTTTTCCACGTTGTGCCGGGTCATGCGCGGACAACGAACCGAAAGCGTCCTGGCCACCGCCGAGTCGCGGGGTCCCAACCGCGGTCGCGATGTGATCGACAAGCTGATGGCCAGCCCGTTCCTCGAACAAGGCCAGGTGCTGGCCTCGGCCAGCTCGGTGCTGGTGAGCCTGGTGGGGGGCCCGGAACTGACCATGGCGGAAATCAACCGGGTTTCCGAGCAGATCCAGCGCCGTTGCGAAACGGCGGATTTGATTTTCGGAGCGAATATCGATAAGGATTTTCGGGATCGGCTGGAATTGACCCTGGTGGTGTCCCAACAACCGGGGAAACCGGCGGAGTTCGGGGCGGACCATCCCCTCGCCGAAGAGCGGGAGATTGACAGGGCGCCCACCCCGAGCGATTCCCGGCTGGCGGAGAATCCTCTGGGCTTGCCGTCGGAAACGGGGCGGCCGGCTTCCCGCCTGGTGCCTCCGCCGCCCGTGCTCCCCGAGGCGCGGATGAAGGAGCTGTGGCAGCAGCAGATGAAATCCAAGTCGCGATCGCAGCGGCCCACGCGGCTGCAACAGGGACAACTACCGCTGGAAATTGTGCCGAAAGGCCGGTTCGACAAGAGCGAACCGACCTATCATGGCGGCGAAGACCTCGACTTGCCCACCTACATCCGGCGCGGCATGGCGCTGAATTAAGCCAGGCAGGATTGAAAGCGGCATCCGGCGCGCCGACCTTCTGTCGGGTTAGCCTGTAAACAAGGAGCAAACGCCAATTAGGGGACCGGCATCATCGCTAATCTGTTTCCGCACGCCTGCGTTTTGGCGTCCTGGCGCATGTGAAAAACCAAACGTCACCAAACCGACACAACAACTCTTACATCACCCCCAAGATAAAAAAGTTTGCTAATTTCCTTGCCATCCGCACTGCCTTTCTTTAAGTCTCAGCCAGCGTTCGCCTGCAAGCGAGGAATGATCCCCAGACTTGTTCCGTTCACAAGTTGATGAATTGAGAACAGGCATCTGCCACATACCGCCCCCGCTCTCGTTCGAATCAGGGATGACGTTATGAGACATACTACTATTTTCGGAGGGGCGAGCCCCACTTCACTTTTCTCGGCGATATCAGGGCCTCGTTTAACTCAGCCCTCCGAGAACTATGCCAATACTTCCGCCATGCCCAATATGAGAAATGCCGTCAGGACAGCGAGAAACTTGTACATCATCCTTCACACCATTGCAGCCATGCTGATTGGTGTCATGACCGGCATGCCGCAGCGCGCGCTGGCCGCGGACCATCCGTTCATCAGCATCCAGCCTACCAACCAATACCGAGATTTAGGTCAAAGCGGATCTTTCAGCGTGGTGGCGGGTGGAACCGAACCGCTTTATTACCAATGGCTCAAAGACGGCCTGCCGCTGGCGAATGGAACGAATGTAACCGGAGCGACGAACTCGACGTTGACCATCAATCCGCTCCTGGAAACCGATGTCGGAGACTACACGGTGGTGGTAGGCAACCAATATGGGAGTTTGACCAGCGCGGTCGCCCGGATGGATCTGAATTTAATCACGGCTGACGCTTCGTTTAATCCCAAAGTTGGCGGTGGGAACATTTATTGCCTTGCCATTCAGCCCGATGGGAAAGTTCTGGTTGGGGGAAATTTCAGCAGCTTGGGCGGGCAATCACTCCGTTCTTTGGGGCGGCTAATGGTGGATGGGACGGTCGATGCCGCGTTCAAAACTAACACTGCTAAGGGCTGCGTCGTCTATTGCTTGGCCATCCAGGCTGATGGAAAAATAGTTGTTGGGGGATTCTTCTCCAATATAGGCGGGCAATCCCAGACCAACCTCGGCCGGTTGAATATGGACGGAACGGTGGATAGGACATTTAATCCTAGCGTAAGCGGAGTCGTTAATTGCCTAGCCGTTCAGCCCGATGGAAAGATCCTTGTCGGAGGATACTTTACCAAATTGGGTGCGCAAGCACGACCTTACCTTGGCCGGCTGAATGGGGACGGAACGCTGGATACTATGTTCAATCCCGGCGCTAACAACGGTGTGTTTAGCCTGGCCATACAAACCGATGGAAAGCTGGTTGTCGGGGGAAGATTCACCACTTTGGGGGGGCAAACTCGACAACA
>JADGRT010000077.1 GCA_017880715.1 Verrucomicrobiia bacterium
ATGGACTCCATGTTCTGGTTGGCCTTCACCCACCCAGCCCCGCGAAGCGGACCCGCTGTTCGCGCTCCTGTGGCGGCGGCGTCGGCCCAGGGTTCCTACCCCACCGTGACCAGGGCGATTTTTTGGCTCCGGACCGCGGCTTCGACCTCCTCCTGTTCGAGTAGGAGGGTTTTATCCGCTTCCACGGCCAACACAGCGATCCCCGCCTCGGCGCAGGCGCTCAGCGTGTGAGCGCCAATGCACGGGAGGTCGAACCGCCAATCGTGTTTTTCTTTGGCCACTTTAACCGCGACCGCGCCGCCTTTGCTTCCGGCCAGTTGCCCGCCCCGGCGCAGACAGGCATCCGTGCCTTCAAATCCTTCCACCGCCAGCACCGTGCCCTCCTTGACTACCACCGTCTGCCCAATTTCCAACCGGGACACTTCCTTGGCCATCCGGTATCCGAAGGCGACATCCTCGCGTTGGGCTTCGGACAATTTTGGCCCCCAGGAAAAGCCCGGCCCCGGCATCACGGACTTTAACCAAGGCGTCGCTTCGATTAATTCCACGCCGTCCTTTTTCAATTCATCGGCGAGGGCGCCAAAGAGGGTGTGAGCGTTCTTTTGCTTGAGACGGAACAACAAAGCCATGGCCCGTAAATCCGGCCGCAAATCGAACAGGTTCCTCGGCGCAATCTGCCCCACCATGACACACTGCGTCACTCCCCGATCCGTAAAGGCGGCAATCATTTTCGATAACTGCCCCACTTTCAACCAGACGATCTCATCCACCAGCGAAGCCAGGGCCGGATCGGTTTCGCCCTCAAAGGCCACCGCCACGAGCCGTTCCACACCCGCTTGCCGCGCCTGCCGCGCCAGCACCCGCGGCAACGATCGATTGCCCGCAATGATTCCCAGCGTTTTGACAGCCATGGTCATGACCTCCACCTTAACGGAAAACCACCGCCGGGCAATCCCGATTGCTTTTCCTTTTGACAGAACTCGCCATTGGCAGTGTCATGGGATCCAAGCATTATTTAAACCTATGAAAAAACTGATCTTTCTTGGCTGCCTGGTTGGCATGCTGTCCAGTTCCTTCGCCGCTGATGCGCCAGCTCCGGCCGCCTTCCTGGCGAAAGATTCGCGTTGCTTTGAAATGCGCACTTACTACGCCGCCCCCGGCAAGCTCGCCGACCTCAACGCCCGTTTTCGCGATCACACCAACAAGTTGTTCATCAAACACGGCATCACACCCATTGCTTATTGGGTGCCCACCGACCAGGGAGCCGTCACCGATGCCAAACTGATTTACCTCCTGGCCTACCCGAGCCGCGAAGCGCGCGAGCAATCCTGGAAGGCCTTCGGCGCCGATCCCGCCTGGAAGGCGGCTCAGACCGCCAGCGAAGCCAACGGCAAACTCGTGGCCCGCGTCGAATCCGTGTTCCTGAGCGCCACCGATTATTCCCCGATGAAGTAAATTTGGAAAACCAATGATCCCAACCCGCTCAAGGATGCGACAAAACTTTGTCGTAGGTGCGACAAAGTTTTGTAATGTGACTGACGGCACGGGCTCGCGCACATTCCACCGGAGCCGGAACTCGGTGCCTCCGCCACCCGGAGCTCAGCCCCGACACTCGCCCAGTATTCGCCTTACGGTCTTGAGCAGCGCGTCGGCTTCGGCGTCCGTGCCGATGCTGATCCGCAGGTAATCCCTCACCGACGGATACCCAAACCAGCGCACCAATATCTTGCGGTCCCGAAGCTTTTGCAGCCACCGCTCCGCCGACAAAACGGACGGCTTGGCAAAAATGAAATTCGTCTGGCTCGGACAAACGCGAAAGCCCAACGCCGTCAGACCATGACTCAGTCGCTCGCGGGTGGCACCGATTCTCCGAAAATTCGCCTGATAATAAGGCTGGTCGTCCAGTGTCGCCGCCGCGGCAACCTGCCCCAGGCCGTTCACGTTGTAACTGTCGCGAATTTTGTGCAGGCCGCCAATGAGCTCGGGATGACCCACGCAATACCCCACGCGCTGAAAACAAAGCGAGTACGCCTTGGAAAAGGTTCGCGCCACCAGCACTTGCGGGTATTTCAACGCCAGCGCCATGGCGTTTTCCTCGGCGAAATCCACATAGGTCTCGTCCAGCAGGATGACGCCTTTCTGGGCGCGACAAAGCCTCTCCAGTTCCGCTGTGCTATAGCCGCGGCCGCTGGGCGCGTTCGGCGTGGTCACCAAGGTGAGCGCCGCGCGAAAATCCCACTGTCCGCCCTTTTTCAACTCCGCCAGGCTGGGCAGGGCAAAGTCGTCCGCCAGCGGCACGGCTTGAGCATGAGCTCCGTGAATCGCCGCCAACACAGGATAAAGGGAATAGCTCGGATCGAAGAACTGCACCACGCTGCGCGCTGGCGCTGGCGCGTCGAGGGGCTTGGCTGGGGCGGTCAGAGGCTCCACAAAAGCCCGGCAAGCCATGGCCAATATATCATCGCAGCCGTTGCCCACGATGATGTTTTCCGGGGAGCACCCGTGCAGCTTGGCCAGCTTTTCCCGCAGCACCTGAGCGGTCGGATTGGGATAAAGCCGCAGCCGGCCATCCACCGCGGCCTTCACGGCCGCCAGCACTTTCGGCGACGGCGGATAAGGATTCTCATTGGTGTTCAGCTTGATCAAACCTTTGATCCGGGACTGCTCCCCCGGCACGTAGGCACGCAACTTTTGAACCAAAGGACGCACTCGTTTCATCGGCCCTCCAATCGGATGGCCGCCGACCGGCCGTGTGCCGTCAAACCTTCCACCATCGCGAATTGCTGCGCGGCCGGTTGGGCCTTTCGCAGCGCCGTTTTGGAGTATTTCACGAGGCTGGTCCGGCGTTGGAACTGATCCACCGTTAATCCCGAAAATGACCGGCCCGCGCCACCGGTGGGTAATTCGTGACTGGGACCCGCCACGTAGTCGCCCAGGACCGTCGGTGAATAGTCGCCCAGAAATATAGCGCCGGCGGTCACGATGCGGCCGGCCCATTGGGCAGGGTTGCGCAGCATGATCTCGCAATGCTCGGGCGCCAGTTCGTTGGCCAGTTGAATGCCATCGTCCATGGTTTTAACCTGAATCAACCAGGCATTGTTTTTAAGCACCTGGTCCACGAAATCCTGCCGCGCCAAGGCGGATCGCTGCCGGGCAATCTCCTTTTCCACGGCTTTGAGCAGCGCGCCCGAAGGGGTCACCAGCCAAACCCGTTCGTGGCCGGAACCATGCTCGGCCTGGGCCAAAATGTCGGCGGCGATAAATTTCGCCTTCGCCGTGTCGTCCGCCAAAACAAGCACCTCGCTCGGCCCCGGCAGCAGATCGATGGCCACCTGGCCAAACAACAGTCGTTTGGCAGCGACCACGTAGGCGTTGCCCGGTCCAAAGACCTTCTGCACGCGGCGAATCGTGGCGGTGCCGAAAGCCATCGCGGCAATCGCCTGCGCGCCGCCAACCCGATAAACCTCCGTGACCCCGGCCTCTCCCAGCGCGAATAACAAAGCGGGATTGACCTCGCCCGTCTTGCCGCACGGCGTGCAAACCACGATCTCCCGACAGCCTGCCACCTTCGCCAACGTCACGGTCATGAGCGCCGACGATACCAAGGGCGCCGTGCCGCCCGGAATGTAAATGCCCACGCGATCGAACGGATCGAATTTCTCGCCCACCGTGGCGCCGTGCGAATTCTTCGCCGTCCAAGCCTTCCGCAGCGACCGGCGACTGAAGGCGGCGATGTTGCGGCTGGCTTCGGCCACGGCGGCGCGCAGCTCCGGTTCGGCCTTGCTGGCCGCGCTGAACAACTCCGCCGGGGATACCGCCAACCGGTCGGGCCGCAGCTCGGCCCCGTCAAATCGCTGGGTGAATTCCACCAGGGCCTCGTCGCCGCGGGCCCGGACCGCCCCGATGATGGCGCGCGTGCGCGCTTCGATCCCAGGATCGAACAGACTCGAAGGCGCCGTTAACTCGCGACGCTTGCGAGCGAACGAAGCGTCGCGGTATCGAATCACGTTCATGGGCGGGGACGCTAATGGAAGGTCACGCAAATGTCAAAGCAGCCAACAATCTTTGAAATGCAACTCGGTCGCTCCCGTTTAGCCATACCGATACGGCTCCGAAAGGCTGAAGGTGTTGGGCAGATGCCGAATCTCGCAGACCGCCCCGTCTTCGAGCAGCACTTCCACGATGTCGAAACGAAAGCGCACCCGGGGGTGTTTGAGCAGCCGCAGATAGTCCAGCGCCGTCTGCGACAACAGCCGTCTTTTGCGGGCATTGACCGCCGCGGCCGGCCGCGTCCAGAGTTCCGAAGACCGCGTTTTCACCTCCACGAAAACCAGGCAATCGGCGTCGCGAAAGACCAGATCGATCTCGCCGCGTTTGGACCGGAAATTGGCGGTTAGAAACTTCATGCCCAACGCCTGCAGATGCCGCTTGGCGGCGTCCTCGCCCAAAATGCCATGTTGCAGATGAACCGCTTTGTCCGGCGGGTTCAGCCAGCTTCGGATTTTCTCCAGCAGGCCCCTCAGAATAATTCGCCTTGGATTTGCCGCAGGGGAGCGAAGCTCCGGCGGTGGATCGGGCAAGGACCGTACCGGGCAATCGCGGCCAAGTGCCGGGCGGTGCCGTACCCTTTGTGAACGGCGAAACCATAGCCGGGATATTCCTGGTCGCTCGCGATCATCCAACGGTCGCGGGTCACCTTGGCCAGCACGCTGGCGGCGGCAATGGAAAAACTGCGGGCATCCCCTTTCACCAGCGGCATCTGAGGAAAACGGAGGGATTTGACGGCCAGACCATCGACGAGCGCATGCTCGGGTGGCGGCTGCAGTTGGGCCAGTGCCTCGTTCATCGCCTGGTGGGTGGCCTGGAGAATGTTAATCCGGTCAATGGTCGCCGCGTCCACTTGGGCAATGCCAAATTGCACCCCGCGCGCGTTCGTCAGATAGGTGAAGAAACGCTCGCGTTGGGTGGCGGTCAATTGTTTGGAATCGTTCAGGGCGGCAATATCGGCGGGCAAGCCTTGCTCGATCCACTCCTCAGGCAACACGACCGCCGCCGCCACCACCGGTCCAGCCAATGGCCCGCGACCAGCCTCATCGACTCCGACAATCCTCCGTATTCCCTGCTGCCGCAAGGCCTTCTCAAATTCGAAGCGATCCGGACATGAAATCATGCGACTCTCAGAAGGGGTGAACAACGAGCCCCACCCTCGTAGTAGCTACGGTCAAGATGATGATGATTGCGTGCCGAAACAAAAAAAGCGAGGCCGAAGCCTCGCTGGGGTCGAAAAAACGGCAATTACTTGGAATCCGCCGGCGCAGCTTTGACTTCTGCGGCCGGCGTGGCAGGCACCTTAATTTTTTCGCGTCTACTCCCTTTTTCCCGCACGGCGGTGGCGCTCTTGCCGATGCGCTTGCGCAGGTAGGTCAGTTTCGCGCGTCGGACGGCGCCCTGGCGTTCCACTTCCACCTTGTCGATGCGCGGCGAATGCATGGGAAACACGCGCTCCACGCCTTCCCCGTAGCTGATCCGGCGCACGGTGAAGGTTTCATTGATACCCCGGCCGCGGCGACCAATCACCACGCCAGTGAAGACTTGGATACGTTCCTTGTCCCCCTCAGTAACCTTGGTATGCACGCGCACGGTATCTCCCACTGAAAATTTCAGCGGTTCTTTCCGGTGATACTGCGACTCAATTTTTTCTAATAAGGCTTGGCTCATAAATCATTTTGCTTGGCTTGGCCCGGGAGCCCCGGGGCCGTGGTCCGATCCAACAAATCCGGACGCCGATGCGCGGTCCGCAAGCGGGACTGCTCGGCCCGCCAGGCGGTAATTTGCGCGTGGTTCCCGGAGCGCAGCACTTCCGGCACCTTCAGACCCCGAAAATCCGCCGGCCGCGTGTATTGCGGATACTCCAGCAATCCGTGACTGAAGGATTCCTCCTGGGCGCTCTGCTCGTCTCCCAGGACCCCCGGCAACAACCGGGTCACCACATCGATGATCACCATGGCCGGCAGAGCGCCGTTGGTCAGGACATAATCGCCAATCGACAATTCTTCGTCCACCCAACCCTCGTGCACCCGCTCATCCACCCCTTCGTAACTGCCGCAAATGAGCAAGAGATGCTCCTTTCGCGCCAGTTCGAGAGCAATCGACTGGTTAAACGGACGTCCAGCGGGGGTTAGCAAGATAACCCACGCCGATTCGCCCGCCAAATGTTCCAAAGCTTCAAAGAGCGGTTCGGGCTTCAACAACATGCCCGGACCCCCGCCAAAGGGCCGATCGTCCACCGTCCGGTGCCGATCATGCGTATAATCCCGCAAATTGTGCAGATTTAGCTCCAACCGGCCGGATTTCCGGGCTCGCTGCACAATGCTCTCATCCAGCGGCCCCGCAAACATCGCAGGAAACAAGGTGAGAACATCGATTTTCATATCCGCCTCATCCAATTGACCTTTCGCCCGCGCCCGCTTCAGCCTTGCGAGGACGACGGCGCGACGGCGGAATTACTCCGGGGGATTGGCGGAAGCCTCAGGGGACGGCTTGTCTTCCACTATTTCAACCGCGCAACGCTGGCCGTGCTTGGCGCTGCCGGCCAGCAACAAGTTACGGATCGCGTTAATCGTAGTACCCTGCCGGCCAATGATTCGCGCCACATCTCTGGGATCCATGCGCAACTGATAAACCGTCACCCCGTTGCGGTCCAGCGGCGTTAGCGAAACCGCCTCGGCATGGTCCACCAGTCCCTTGACGACATATTCCAAAAAAGCCTGCATAAGCCTGCGGCAGCCGTCAAGCCACCGGGGTTCGCTTCGCGGCCTTGCGCAGGAAGCTGGCAACCGTGTCCGAAGGCTGCGCTCCCTTGCTTAGCCAATAAGTGGCTCGATCAAGGTCCACCTGCACGTTTTCACCCTTCTTCAAAGGCTGATAACAGCCCAGTTCCTCAATGAACCGGCCATCCCGCGGACTGCGCCCATCGGTAACCACAATGCGGTACACCGGAGCATTCTTGGCCCCCACACGCTTTAAGCGAATTCTAACCATAAATCAGTGTCTTCAATCATGACAGCAGAACCCGGTTCTTTCAACCATCCACTGCCGCTTCTTTTTCCAAAAGAGAGGCGAGCCTAAAGAGCTTTGGATGGCTTGGCAAGCGCTGATTTGAGAGAAAAAAGTATCGCCGCCAAGGTCATTAGAGACCCCCGATGTCCTCCGGCCTCCGTTCCGCCACCCGGCGGAAAGCGCCCCATTTACCGCCTCCCGAGCCGTCAAACATAAGAATATCCTCGATTTTAGGGAAAAAACCATGATTTTCTCCTTGCACACTGCGGCAAACGCGCTTTAATACGCGTCAAGTCGCAAGACTTCAACAAACCCAATAATAAAATTATGGCAAAACCATTAACCAAATCTCAAATCGCGGCGGCGATCGCCGACAAGTCGGGCATTACGAAAAAAGCGGCTGGGGACATGCTCCAGATCATCGCGGAGCTCGCTTACAAGAATGCCAAGAACACGTTCACCCTGCCGGGACTCGGCAAGCTGGTGCTGGTGAACCGCAAGGCCCGCATCGGCCGTAACCCGGCCACGGGAGCGGAGATCAAGATCCCCGCCAAGAAAGTGGTGAAGTTCCGCGTCGCCAAGGCGGCGAAGGTTGCCATTTTGGGCGACAAGTAATTCCATTTCCAATAACGCCAGGCACGCTGCATAAACCCAGGGTGCCTTTTTTGTTGGCAACGAAGTTAACCTCGCGCCGTTGAAACCGCGCCGCGGTGCGCTTTAAGGCATTTGAGTTGCATCATACCATGAGTGTTCGCGTTCGTTTTGCGCCTAGTCCAACCGGTTTTTTGCACATCGGTGGAGCTCGCACCGCCCTGTTCAACTGGCTTTATGCGCGTCACCTGGGCGGCGCTTTTGTGCTGCGCATCGAGGATACCGACGCCGCGCGCAATACGCCGGAGGCCGTCGAAGTCATCCTGAGCGGGCTGCGCTGGCTGGGCCTCGACTGGGATGAAGGCCCGCAAACCGGCAATCCGGCCGGCCCCAGTCTCGGCCGGAACGGGCCCTATTTTCAATCGCAGCGCTCCGCCAACTATCGCCAGCGCGTCGAGGAACTGAAGGCCAAAGGCCTCGCTTACGAAAGCGATGGCACCGTCAAGTTCCGCATGCCGCGCGAGACCATGCTCATTCCCGACCTGGTGGTCGGCGATGTCAAACGCGAACTCACGGATCGCGAAGCGGTCGATCCCGACTTTGTCATCGTGCGTTCGGACGGGCAGCCGGTCTTCCACCTGGTCAACGTCGTGGATGACCTGGAAATGGGCATCACCCACGTGATCCGTGGCGAGGACCATCTGGCCAACACGGCCAAACATATCGCCTTGTTCCGTGCCTTCGGCGCCGAACCGCCCAAGTACGCTCATATCCCGCTGATTCTCAACCCGGACGGCACCAAAATGAGCAAGCGCGACCAGGGCGCGTCGTTGATGACGTATCGGGACGAAGGTTACGCGCCCGAAGCGGTGGTGAACTATCTCATGTTGCTGGGTTGGTCACCCAAGGACGACCGCCAGATCCTGCCGCTGGCCGAAGTCATCCAAATGTTCGATTTGCCCCAAATCCTGCGGCATAACGCCCGGTTTGATCTCGCCAAGCTGCAATGGATCAATTACGAATACCTTCGGACCATGCCGATCGATCGTTACTGCGAACTGGGCCGGTCGATGTTGCAGCGTCACGGCGTTTTCCTGTCCGGCTACGACCCGGGTTATGTGCGCGCCGCCTTTTCAACCTGTCGGGATAAAGTCAAGTTGCTGGCCGACTTGCCCCTCTTTTCGGATTTCTATTTCCAAACCGACATCGCTCTGCCCGCCGAAGCGCGGGAAAAGGATTTCCATCCCGAAAACAAGGAACGCTTGGTCAAATTGCGGACGGCGCTGGCGGGGCTGGTCGTGTTTGACGCGGCCCAGGTGGAAGCCGCCATAAAAAGCATGGCAACCCAGCTCGGCGTCAAGGCCGGCGTTCTCGTGCACCCGACCCGCCTGGCCTGCACCGGCAAAACCGTCGGCCCCAGCCTGTACCACCTGATGGAGGTCCTGGGCAAGGAACGCGTGTTGCACCGGCTGGATTGGGCGCTCAAATAAGCCCCATTTTCCTCTCGTCCTCGTCCTTCGTCCTTCGTCCTCGATTTGTTGCTTCTCCATTTCGAGGACGAGGACGAAGGACGACGACGAGGACGAAAAGACCGGGTGCCTCCTGGTTCCAATTTCATGGCTCGAGCAACGAGCGGAAGGGCGCCGGTGGGTTCTCCCTCCGGGCGCGGAGAATTCTTTCCCAACGCTGTTGGCAGATCCAGGCTTCGACTTCGTCCCAGGTCGGGGTCCGAATCTCGCCCACCCTTGCCGGTTTGGATAGGGGAAAATGGCGAATGCCCACTTGACCGGCGCAAATTTCGCAAGCGCTCCGATGAGGGTCGCACCCACGCCACCCGCCGTTGCCTCCTTGGCGGACGACGATGCCAAAACGCCAGCCATGATGGCGGGAACCAGCGTTTGGGCCGGACGCAATTTTGCCAGCGAGCCTTCGAG
>JADGRT010000078.1 GCA_017880715.1 Verrucomicrobiia bacterium
CCAAACCGGGCCAGATGACCCGCCAGCAGGCCCAGCAGTTGCTCGACAACCAGAAAAACGACGAGAAGGCCTTGCTGCTATTGCCGCCGGAACTGCGCCCGCAACGTAACCGGAGTTTCAAGAACTGGTGAAAGGGAGCGAAGCGACTGAAACTTTCGGGATCGGCCAGTCCGACACCCATCAAAAACTGGATCGAAAAGTTGAAATCCAACCGGATTTTGCGCGCCTAGCAATCGCCAATTGGGGGCAAGATAAAAAGAAGGCCACCGACTTTGAATCGGTGGCCCGGTTGGGATCTTTTGAAACTATTTCTTATCGCCGCTGTCGTCCATTTGGCCCATGTCGTTCATCAGGGTGATGAGCGGCAGGAACAGGGCGATGACGATGCTGCCGACGACGACGGCCAGGAAGACGATCATGATCGGTTCCAGCAGGGAGGTCATGGCGGTGACAGCGTTGTCCACCTCTTCGTCGAAGGTATCGGCCACGCGCATCAACATTTCCGGCAACGCGCCGGTCTGTTCGCCGACATCGACCATGCTGACCACCATGGGCGGGAAAATGTTGGCGGCTTCCAGGGGGGCGGTGATGGTTTCGCCCTCCTTGACGCTTTCATGAATGGAGGCCACGGCATTGGACACCACCACGTTGCCGGCGGTATCCTTGACGATGGTCAGGGCCTGCAAAATGGGCACGCCGCTGCTCACCAGGGTGCCCAGGGTGCGGGCGAAGCGCGAGATCGCCACCTTGATGAAGACCGGTCCCAGGACGGGCATGACCAGCTTGAACTTGTCGAACAAGCGTCGCCCGCCTTTGGTGGAAATGATCAGCTTCAACACGATGAACAGAGCAATGATGCAGCCCACGGTGATAAAGAAGTGATCTTTAACCATGTTGCTGATCCCGAGCACGAACAGGGTGAATCCAGGCAAATCTTTGCCGCCCATCATGTCAGCGAAGATTTCCTTAAACTTGGGCACCACGACGACCATCAGGACGCCCAGGATGATGACGGCCACCGTCATGACCGCGCTGGGGTAGAACATGGCTGCGACCACCTTGCCTTTGATTTTCTGGGCCTTTTCCATGAACTCGGCCAGACGGTTCAACACGACTTCGAGCACACCGCCCAGCTCACCGGCCTTCACCATGCTGACGAACAAACGATTGAAAATCTTGGGGTGTTGTCCCAGGGCTTCGGAAAACGTGCTGCCGCCTTCGACCGCCGAGGCAATCTGACCGATCACCTCTTTCAACACCACGTTGCGTTCCTGGCGCTCCAACACGCGGAGCCCGCGCAAGAGTGGCAAACCGGCATCGACCAGCGTGGCCAACTGCCGGGTAAAGGTGACCAGGACCTTGGACTTGACCTTGCCGCCGAGCCCGGGGATTTTGATGTTTAAGTTGAACCCCTTCTTGGCCCCGCCGCCTTTGCCTTTGGCCGGGGCGCTTTTGGCGGACTTGTCTGGCTTGCCGTCTTTTGCTTTGTCGGCCTCGACGACTTTGGTGGGGAAAAACCCCATTTCCTTGAGCCGCCCGATGGCCTCGTTTTGGCTGTTCACCTCGAGGGTTCCCTTGGTTTCCTTGCCGCGGGAATCCATGGCGACATAATTAAACTTGGGCATAACCTAGGCTTTCGTTTAGGTGTACTTTAAAACTTCTTCAATGGTGATATTACCATCGAAGATACCGCGCAATCCGTCTTCCCGCAACGTGACCATTCCCAATTCGATGGCCTTCTGCCTCAGAACGATGGTGGGCGCGCGTTCGTTAATTAGATTGCGCAGGGCATCGTTAATCACGAGCAACTCGAAAATACCTTTGCGTCCCTTGTAACCCGTATCGTTGCAGAAGGAGCAGCCACGGCCATAATAAAAAACCTTTTCGCCAATATCGTGCGGGGAGAGGTTTAGCAAACCCAGTTGATGCTCGGTGGGCTCGAAAGGTGTGCGGCACTTCTTGCAGATGGTGCGGACCAGTCGTTGCGCCAGCACCGCCATCAGGGTCGATGACACCAAAAACGGTTCCACCCCCATGTCGATCATGCGCGTGACCGCGCCGCAAGAATCGTTCGTGTGCAGGGTGGTCAGCACCAAGTGACCGGTCAAAGAGGCTTGAATGGCAATCTGCGAGGTTTCCAGATCGCGCATTTCCCCGATCATGATGATGTCGGGATCTTGCCGAAGGAAAGAACGCAAGGCCTTGCTGAAAGTCATGCCCACGCCTTCGTTCACCGCCACCTGCATGATGCCTTCGATGTCGAATTCGACCGGATCTTCCGCCGTGAGCAGCTTGGAATCGATCGTGTTGATCCGGCGCAGGCAGGAATAGAGCGTCGTGGTCTTACCGCAGCCGGTCGGCCCGGTCACAATCATGACTCCATTGGGCTGTTGAATCGCCTCCGCTACGTATTCAGAGACATGCTTCGGCAAACCGAGATTGTCGATTTCCAGGTTCACCGCCGACCGGTCCAGCACGCGCAGCACCAGCGATTCGCCGAACTGGGTCGGGAGCGTGGACACCCGCAAATCGACCTGCCGGCCCGCTACGCTTAGGGAGATGCGACCGTCCTGTGGCAGTCGCCGCTCGGCAATGTCCATGTTGGCCATGACCTTGATGCGGGACGTCACCGGGAGGGCCAGGTGTTTGGGTGGCGGGGCCATTTCATACAAGGCGCCGTCCACGCGATAGCGAATTTTGAATTCGTCTTCAAACGGCTCGAAATGAATGTCACTGGCCCGGTCCTGGATGGCCTGTTGCAGCACCAGGTTGACGAACTTGATGATCGGCGTCTCGTTGGCGAGGTTCGTCAGCTCCAGCACGCCATCGGCCACCTCGGCCACTTCCTTGGCAATGTCCGCATCGGACCCGAGTGCCTTGAGAATATCCGCCACGTTTTCCGTGCTGTCCGCGTAGTACTTGTTGATGGCCTTCTCGATCTGGGCGGGATCGGCAACGACCAGCTGCAATTCCTTGCCCAGGGTGAATCCCAAGTCGTTGATCAAAGATGGATTTAAGGGATCGACGAGCGCGATTTGCAGCACATTGCCGACGAGCGCTACGGGCATGCACTGATAGGTTCTAGCCGTTTGGGCCGGAACACATTGCACAACCTCCGGTGGAATTTCCTTGTCCCGAAGATTGACCACCTCGGTGACGAGGTTATCGGCCAGGATTTGGAGCTGGTTATCGATGTCGAGGATGCCCAAATCCTGCAATACCTGGCTGATGGGCTTGCCCGTGCGATTATGCTCCTGGATAACCTCTTCCAGTTGCATGTCGTCCACCATGCTGCGCTCCTGAAGCAATCCCAGGAGAGGGAAATTGGAAATATCAGCCATAACAAATTAGCCCGCGGCAGCCGCAGTCTTGGCGGCTTCCAGTTCCTGCAGCTTTTGCAGCACCGTCGTGGGATCCTGCGACTTGGTAATCACTTCTTCCTGAGAAATCATGCCGGCCTGGAATTTTTCCACCAAGAAGCTGTCCAGCGTCACCATGCCGTGTTTGGCGCCGGTCTGGATGTCCGAATTGATACGGAAGGTCTTGTTGTCGCGAATCAAAGCAGCCACCGAGGGGGTGTTGATCATGATCTCGAACACCGCCACGCGGCCGGGCTTGTCACAGCGTGGAATCAGCAACTGCGAAATCACCGCCTGCAAAACGGTGGACATCTGGATGCGAATCTGCTCCTGCTGGGTTACTGGGAAAGCGTTGACCACGCGGTCAATGGTCTTGGCCGCGCCCGTCGTGTGCAGCGTGCCGAAGACCAAGTGACCGGTTTCGGCCGCCGTGATCGCGGCATCCATGGTTTCCAGGTCGCGCAATTCGCCGACCATCACCACGTCCGGATCTTGACGTAGCGCGCGGCGCAATGCCTCGGAAAAATTCGGCACATCGACGTTGATCTCCCGCTGGGTGATGAGCGCTTTCTTGTGTTTGTGGTAGTATTCGATCGGGTCCTCGACGGTGATGATGTGGGCATCATCGCGTTCCTCGTTAATGATGTTGATCATCGAGGCCAGCGTGGTCGTCTTGCCCGAACCCGTCGGTCCCGTCACCAGGACCAGTCCGCGCGGCTTGTAGAGCAGCTCCCGCACCGACGGCGGAATGCCAATCTCTTCGAGCGTCAGGAGCTTGGTGGGAATCTGCCGCAAGACGCCGGCGAAGTTGCCTTTTTCCTTGAAAATGCTGACGCGGAAACGGGCCACCTCGCCAAACGCGAAACCAAAATCAGCGCCGCCCCGCTCGCGCACTTGCTGAATCTGATCTTCAGAAGTAAAGCTGTGCACCAATTCTTCGGCGTCTTCCGGCCGCAGAACCGGACCTTCCACCCGATGCAACACGCCGTGAACGCGAATCACCGGGGGGGCGCCCACCCGCAGATGGAGGTCGGAAGCTCCTTCCGATACCACCAACTGCAACAAATCTGACATTGAATAGGACATGTTCTAATAATAATGCTTAAAGAATCAATCGGTGTCACCCACCGTGGCGCGGATGACTTCTTCCGGCGTGGTCATACCCGCCAGCACCTTGCGCACCCCATCCTCACGCAAGGTTCGCATGCCCATCTCGCGCGCCCGAGCGCGTAACACGGAGGATGATACCTTGTCGTAGATGAGTTTGCGCGCCTCATCGTCAATGACGAAAATCTCGAAAATCCCGAAGCGACCGCGGTAACCGGTCTTATTGCAGTCATTGCAGCCCTTGCCCCGCAACATCGAGGCGTTGGCGGTCTTGCCGCTGTCCAACTCCAACGTCTGCATCTCGGCTTCCGTCGGCACATAAGGCGCCCCGCAACGACGGCATACCCGGCGCACCAGACGTTGCGCAATCAGCGCGCGCGTCGAGGAGGCCACCAAGAAGGGCTTCACCCCAATGTCGATCAAACGGGTGACGGCGCTGGGCGCGTCGTTCGTGTGCAACGTGGAGAAGACCAAGTGACCCGTCAGCGACGCATTGATGGCAATGGACGCCGTTTCCAGGTCGCGAATTTCCCCGACCATGATCACGTTGGGCGCCTGCCGCAAAATGGAACGTAGCGCCATGACAAAGGTGAGCCCTACCGTATCGTTGACATGCACCTGGTTGATGCCCGAAAGCACGTACTCGACCGGGTCTTCCACCGTGATGATTTTCCGGTCCGGCCGGTTGATGTAGTTCAAAACGGCGTAAAGCGTCGTCGTCTTGCCGGAACCCGTGGGCCCGGTCACCAATAGTATGCCGTCCGGCAAACCTATCAATCGCTCGAAGGTCTGTTGGTCGTCGGTGAAAAAGCCCAGTTCGACCAAACCCAGCTTCAAACCTTCCTTGTCCAAAATACGCATGACGATGCTCTCGCCATGATTGGTGGGGAGACAGGACACGCGC
Source organism: Verrucomicrobiia bacterium (assembly GCA_017880715.1). Classification (GTDB taxonomy): domain Bacteria; phylum Verrucomicrobiota; class Verrucomicrobiia; order Limisphaerales; family UBA1319; genus JADGRT01. The sequence goes on from JADGRT010000078.1 coordinate 5,371, forward strand.
AAATCGATCTTTTTGCCACCCACCGCCATCTGGATACGACCGTCTTGCGGAATGCGTCGTTCCGCAATCGACATGTTCGACTGGATCTTCAAACGGCTGATGATGGAATTCTGCAGCCGTTTGGGCGGGCCCTTCATTTCGTGAAGCATGCCGTCAATGCGATACCGCACCCGAAATCGCTTGGCCAGCGGCTCCAAATGAATATCCGAAGCGCGCATCTTGAACGCCTCCACAATCATCGTGTTGACCAGCTTGATGATCGGCGCATCCGCGTCCACCGTCGAACCATCGTCCTCGGCCGCCACCGTGAGCCCTATCCCGCCCACATCGACTTCCCCCTCGGTGATCTCCTGGATCATCTTGCCCACCGAGTCGTCGCTGGCGCCGTAATACTTGTTGATGGCCGTCTCGATCTCCTCCTCGGTAGCGACGCGAATCTCCACTTCCTGATTCAGCAGCAGACGCAGACTATCGATGGTGTCCAAATCCGACGGATCGCTGAGCGCGACCACGACACTGCCCTCGTTCTTATAGACCGGCACCACCTTGTAGCGTTTGGCAACGTGCCGCGGAATGGTGGCTATCACATCGTCGGCCAGGCGCAGGTCGCCCAAAGTCACCATTTCGGCGCCAAAATGCGCCGCCTTGGCCCGGGTTACATCGGCCGGTGTAATCACCTTCCGGGTAACCAACAAATCCACCACGCCCCCGCCGGTAGAGTCGGCATCGGCACGGATGGGAGCCAACTGCTCGCTGGTCACCAATCCCATGTCAACCAGCAGATCTATTAAGTAATCGTCTTTTACAGCCACAACGAATCATTTATCCCTGGGTTTTTTCGCAGGGGTAAAGCTAAACTATTATGGGTTCGCAACCCAATGTCAAATGTCGTTACAATAAAACCAAAAACCACGCGGCAAACGGGCTTATTCGCCCTTAAACAGCAGGAATCCAGCCAATGCAAACGAAATTTGAGAAAAAATTCGCCTTGGCCAATCCCCGGCTGGCCCGCTAATGTCGCCCCATGACCGATAGCGCATTCGATCTGGCCATCTTGGGCGCCGGCCCGGGCGGGTACATCTCTGCCATTCGCGCCGCCCAAGCCGGCCTGCGCGTCGCCCTGATCGAGGGCCGTGAGTTGGGTGGCGCCTGCCTGCACGTCGGCTGCATCCCCACCAAAGCCATGGTCGCCAGTGCCAATCTCTTCCGCCAGGCTCGCGCTGCTGCCACCCTGGGGATTGCCATCAACCAGGCCGAAGCCAGCCTGGCCACCGTGGTGGCCCGCCGCCAGCAGGTCGTCCAGCAACTTACCCAAGGCATCAAATACCTGCTGGAGAAAAATCAGGTCCAGATTTTCCGCGGTTGGGGCCGATTCCAATCCGCCCACGAAATTGCGATTCTCGATCCGCAGGGGGCGGTGACGGTGACCCTCCAACATCCGCGGGCGATCATCCTGGCTACCGGTTCGCGCCCGGCGGACCTGCCTGTGGCTCCCCGCGATGGCCGGTTTATACTCAACAGCAGCGATGTATTGATGCTAACCGAATTGCCCGCCGAACTGATCATCCTGGGCGGCGGCTACATTGGCTGCGAATTCGCCAGTCTCTTTGCCCAGCTCGGCAGCCGCGTCACGGTTATCGAAGCCCTCCCCCGCCTGACGCCTAATCTCGACCATGAACTCGGACTAGGCTTGGAACGCGCCTTCAAAAAGGCCGGCATTACCGTCCTCCTCAATGCCAAAGTGGAAAAGGTGGAAACCGACACCGGCATTACCGTCCACCTGGCCGGCGGTCAAACCGTTCGCGGTCATCGCCTGCTTGTCGCCGTCGGCCGCGTGCCCAACTCCGACAACCTGGGCCTCGAAAGTGCCGGCATCCAGATGTCGGGTCGCGCCGTTTCGGTCAACGAAGTCATGGAAACCAGCGTTCCGGGAATCCATGCCATCGGCGATCTCACCGGTAAAATGGCCTTAGCCCACGTCGCCAGCGCCCAGGGACAGTTAGCCTTGCGACACATCCTGGCAGGGCGCGGAGCGCGGACGCCCTCGTCCGCCACCGAACAAGCCGGCCTCAACTACGACGCCATCCCCGCCTGCGTGTTTACCTATCCGGAAATTGGCACGGTGGGTTTGACCGAGGAGGCCGCCGCCGCCCGCGGATTAACGGTTCGGGTCAGCCGTTTTCCATTCGCCGCCAGCGGCAAAGCCTTGGCGGAAGCGGAAACGGACGGTTGGATTAAACTGATCGCCGACGCGCAAACCGGCCGGCTTCTGGGCGGTCATATGATGGGCTGCCATGCGGCCGAGTTGATCGGCCAGGTGGCGCTGGCCATCCGGTGGGGCATCACCGCCCACCAGTTGGCGGATACCGTCATGGCTCATCCCACGTTGAGCGAAACCGTAATCGAAGCCGCCGAAGGCCTCTTCGGCAAACCCGTGCATATCGTCGCCCGCCGATGAAAAACCTTGTCTATTTCGACCTCGAAACCCAAAAGTCAGCCGAGGAAGTCGGCGGCTGGAATAACATCCGCGACATGCGGCTGAGCATCGGGGTAACCTACAGCACCACGCGAGGATCCTACCAAATATACCAGGAAGACCAGGTCAACGACCTGATCACCGAATTGCAGCGGGCCGGCATGGTCATCGGATTCAACCACCTGCGCTTCGACTACGAAGTCCTGCACGGCTACACCGTCTTCGACCTGACTCAGCTCCCCACCCTCGACTTGATGATCGATCTCCAGAAAACCCTCGGTCATCGTCTCTCCCTGGATTCCATCGCCACCGCTACTCTGGGCGTCGAAAAAACCGCCGAAGGCCTGCAGGCGATTCATTGGTTCAAGGAGGGCAAAATGCTTGAAATCGCCGAGTATTGCTGCTACGACGTCAAAATCACCCGGCTGGTTCACGAATACGGCGTGGCTCACCGCCAGTTGAGCTATCAGAACCGCTTCGGTAAGAAACTGAGCGTGGCCGTAAACTGGTGAAACTCAAGCCCAGCAGTCAATCACATGGAGCCCCCTTCGTCCTCGTCCTCGATTTGTCTTGTGATTTCGAGGACGAGGGACGAGGACGAGGGACGAGGACGAACAGGAAAAATGGCTAACCCGCCCCGGCATATTCCTCATCGGTGGGCAGATCCAAGGCCGTAAGGACGTAATCGTGCGGCGTTGCCTGCATGTCCTTAACGTACCCCGGCAATCGCACCAACGAGGTGAATCCGAGCAACCCGAATACTTTCATCGCGGCTTCCTGCTCGGCGACGAACTCGGCTTCGATGCGCTCCAGCCCCGTCTGATGGGCAATTTCGATAATCTCCTTCACCAGGGAGCGGGCCACACCGCGCCCGCGGTATTCGGGATGCACCAGCACACTCACCCGCCCGATGTGACGTCTCCAGCCTCCCAAATGCTGATGCAACGTGGAGCAGCCAACGATTTTCCCTGAAGTCAACGCCAGCAACGGCAGGTTGCGTCCCAAATCGATGTTCTGACACCAATCCCGGATCAGCTCCCGTTCGGTTACCCGGTGTTTGATGAACAACCGCTCCTGCTCCGGCACGGCGAGAAAAAACTCATGAAACGCGGATTCATCATCCGCCTGCAACGGCCGCAATTGGCACTCCAGACCATTCTTCAGTGGTATAACCTTGGGAAAATCTTCGAGTAGCGTTTCGAGTAACATAAGTGCCTTTGATTCGAATTGTTACCAACGGTACACCAGAAATCGCCAAGCGCAATAGTCGTGTTTAAAAAACAAGAATTTCAGCGCCTTCGTCTCTGCGTTAAGAAAAACGATTGAGGATTTGGATGCGGTTCCTCGGCGCTGGGGCTTCGCACGGCTATCGGTCACCCTCTCGTTTTCCTGAAACGATGGTTTACCCCATGATTCTGCCACCCATGATTCTGCCAACAGTTTCATCGGTCCAACGGAAGAAGCGGCAGAATCATAAGTGGCAGAATCATGGGGGGGGGATGGAGCCGCCCGGCGGGGAGTGGCCTTTGGTTTTTGGTTGTGGCTCCGCCGCGCTGGGACTTTGCGTTAACTGCCGGATTTAGGTTCAGTTCAAACGAAATCCTAACGTCTCATCATTGAACGCCGAACATCTAAAAACCCGTAGGAGACGACGTCAGGAGTCTCTAACTTCGAAAAGCGGCGCAAGACTCTGGAATCCTGACTCCATGGAATATGGTTGAAA
>JADGRT010000453.1 GCA_017880715.1 Verrucomicrobiia bacterium
CCCAGGCGGGTTGCAGTTTCACCGCGAGCCGCAGGGCAAGGGTGGGCACCGGCGTGAAACGGGCTTCGCACCAGGTGTCTTTCTGGATGACGAAACCGGTCTTGGCGGCCACCGTTTTCCACTTCTGGCCGTCGAGGTATTGAATGTGCCATGCCGCCGGCAGCCGGCACTCGCCCCGGCCAGTGTCGTCAAACCAGTAAACCCTGGCGCCGCCGGTCGTCACCGGCTTCGACCACGTGTATTGCACCCACTCGTCGGCGCCTTTGTGCGGCCACCAATGAGCGAGCGCGGCCGGTTGTTCACCGGAATTCTTGGGCTCGACGCCGTCGTTGATGCCCCACGGCTGGCAGTTGCCGCTGACAAAGGACATCGTCACTTTGGCTTGTGTCTCGAGGCCTCCGGCTTTGGGCAAGGGTGGAGCCGAGGGCAGCCAGACTTTCATCGCGCCGGCTGTGCGATTGTCCCAGGCATAGTAGGGAATGGCCGTGATGGGCACGCGACGGGAGGAGGCTGCCGGTCGATAGAGCCGGCCAGACCAATCCAATTCGGCCGCAACTTCAGCGAAACCCTGCACGGCGACGATGCCGCCCAACATGCCTGGTTTTTTTACCGGCTTCAGTTCGGCGGTGGCGGGCAGATAGAGCGACGAAAGGGGCTCGGTCTGATCGCACGCTTCGAGGCAATAGACCAACGGTCCGCGTTGGATGGCCAATTGTCCCGCATCTTCTTTGACTCGCGGATGGGCGGCGATGCGCTGGACGCGCATGGGCAGATTCAACGCCACCGAATCGCCCGTGCGCCAGGCGCGCGACAACACGAGATAGCCGCGCTCCAGGACGGGGCTTTTGACCGGTTTGCCGTTCACCGCCACGATGGCGCCGTCGCTCCAACCCGGCACGCGCAGGCGCAGTTCGAAGCTGGCGCGGGGAGTGACTTGCGGTTTCAACACAATCTTGCCGTCCCACGGATACTCGGTGACAACCCGCAGACCGACTTTCCGACCCGCCACCGTGGTGTTTACGGCGCCTTGGATGTAGAGGTTGACCCAGAGGGCGTGGTCGGAGGTCGCGTAGGCATAGCCACCGAGAGAAGCCAGGGTGCGGGCTACGTTGGGCGGGCAGCAGGCGCAACCGAACCAGGGCGAGCGATGGTGTCCGCCCTCGCTGGCCAGCGGATTGACGTAAAAGAATTTGGCGCCATCGAGCGAAACGCCATCGAGCACGCCGTTGTAGAGGGATCGTTCGACAATGTCAGCATAGCGGGCGTCGCCATCGAGCAGGGCGAGCCGGTGATTCCATTGAGCCAGGGCCACCGAGGCGCAGGTTTCCTGGTAGGCGGTCAGATTAGGCAGGTCATAATCTTCGGTGAAACCTTCGTTATGCGCCGAAGGTCCGATGCCGCCCGTCAGATACAGGTTGCGTTGCGCGGTGTTGCGCCAGACGCGATGGATCATCTTAAAAAGCCGGACATCGCCGGTTTCGGCGGCGACGTCGGTGGTTCCCGACAACAAATAGGCTGCGCGGACCGCGTGGCCCTTGATGGTTTTATGTTCGAAGATGGGCACATCGTCCTGCCAGTAGGCGCCATCGTAACGGTCGAGGGGCGTGCGATGTTCTTCGGCGAAAAACTTCCGGCCGCGGTTTTCGACAAAGAAACGCGCCAGCTCGAAGTAACGGCGTTCGCCGGTGACGCGCCAAAGCTTGATTAGCGCCAGTTCGATTTCGGGATGACCCGGATAGCCCAGGCGTTTGGGAGCCGGACCGAAGACCGAGTCGATGTGATCGGCCAGTTGGGTGGCGATGATGAGAAAATTGCGTTTGCCGGTGGCCTGGAAGTGAGCGACGGCGGCTTCGAACAGGTGGCCGGCGCAATAGAGCTCGTGATTGTCGCGGAGGTTGGTCCAGCGCCGGCCGGGTTCTTTGACGATATAATAGGTGTCCAGGTACCCGTCTGGCAGTTGGGCGCCGGCGAGCTTGGCGATAATGCCGTCGAGACGCTTGTCCAGTTCCGGGTCGGGATGGGTGGCGAGGGAGTACGAAGCGGCTTCGAGGGCTTTATAGACGTCCGAGTCCATGAACACGGGGCCGGTGAAGCCGTTGGTGGCGCGGGCGGCGGCCAGTTCGAAATTCCGGAGATTGCCGGATTTTTCGAGCATGGCCAGGTTGACCGGGATGCTGACCAGCCGGTTGGTTTCGCGGCGGGGCGACCAGAACGAGTCTTCGATTTCGACCTGCGTGAAGGGAACCGCGCTGAGTTTGGGCAAGGGCGCCGCATCGGCGGCGGCAGCGGACCGATAACCCATCGCGGCCAGGAGCAGCAGGGCGATGGTCAAGATTCCGTGGGTTTTCATAAGCATGATTACCGGGCGATAGTAGGCGGGCCATCAGGCCATCGCAAGTCAAGGATTCAACGCCTTGCCGTTACGGGGTTATTCAGCGGAAGCGTCGCTTGACATCGGAAACGGGCAGGCCAAGATCGTTCGTATGCATACGAGGCCGACGACATGACCAAAGACGGGAACCCATTTTCCTTTCTCCGGGACAGCGTCAAAACCAAACTGACCCGAATCGCACGCCACCGGAGCCGGGGGTTTACGTTAATTGAACTCC
>JADGRT010000079.1 GCA_017880715.1 Verrucomicrobiia bacterium
AAATGATCCGGCTCACGCCGGATGCTACGAAAAAAGTGAATTTGCCATGCGCCCGACAGCTTTCTGAATTACTATCTTGCCTAAAGGTGACGGATGTCATTAGTCTCAGGACGATATGAACCCTGTCCCCTGCCCTCCAGCACTCCCCGTCCCGATCCTGGTTGAAGCCGACGATCGGGAGGCAAACATAGCTCAAATCCTAGTGGCATTGGACCTCCTGGTCTGCCGGTTCCCGGAGCTTTCCAGCTCCGAGGATTCCGACCCTGCGTTCCACAGGAATGCTGGCCTTCGGAGCAGGCCGCAACCGGCAGGTCAGAGACCTGCCCCATCGGGTCCTGCCCTTCAGGAATTTGCCCGGTATGCGGAATTACTTCGCAATCTGAAGGCTGCCCGTAAGTTGGCGCGCTTCGGAGATACCGTGACGCTCCATGAATTCGCGGATACCGGCGATCACATTAAGAGCCGTCTGAGGTTCGTAGAAATTCGCAGTGCCCACTGCTACGGCGGTCGCGCCTGCCATCATGAACTCAATCGCGTCCGCCGCGTTCTGGATGCCTCCCATGCCGATGATGGGGATTTTCACTGCCTTGGCAGCTTCCCAGACCAGTTTGACGGCGATCGGCTTGATGCAGGGGCCGGTCAGGCCGCCGGTGACGTTTGCCAGTTTGGGCCGGCGCGTCTCAATGTCGATGGCCATGGCCGGGAAACTATTCGTGACCGACAAGGCGTCGCTGCCCGCTGCTTCCGCCGCCTTGGCGTAGGGCGCAATGTTCGGCACATTGGGGCTCAGCTTCGTGATCAATGGCAGCTTGGTGGCCTGCCGGCAAGCGGCCACCACCTGGCTGAGCAACTTCACGTCCGTGCCGAATTGCGCCCCGCCTTCCTTGAGGTTGGGACAGGAGACGTTAAGTTCCAGAGCGCCTATGCCGCCCAGGGCATCGAAGCGCCGCGCCACCTCGGCATATTCCTCGACGGTGGTGCCCCAGATGTTAACGATCGTCGGCACTTTTAAGGCTTTCAGGAACGGCCAGTATTTCCTGATGAAGCCATCCACGCCGGGCCCTTGCAGGCCGATGGCATTGAGCAGGCCGCTGGTGACTTCGGCCGTTCGCGGCGTCGGATGGCCGCGGACGGGGTTGAGTCGGATGCCTTTTACCACGACGGCGCCAAGCTGATTCAGATCGAGGAGCCGCGCATATTCGACGCCGTAACCGAATGTTCCTGAGGCCACAGTAACGGGATTGGGCATGGTCAGGTTGCCGATTTGAACCGAGAGATTCACAAGCACGCCTCCCACGCTATGTCACGCGCATCGAACACCGGACCCTCGGAGCAGGTGCGCTGGTATTCCCAGCCGTCGCTGGTTTTGATCGGGATCACGCAGGCCAGGCAAACCCCCAGGCCGCAACCCATGTGTTCGTCCAGCGATAGTTCAGCCGGCAGGTTGAATTCATCGGCTATCTTGCCGACGGCCTGGAGCATCGGTGTTGGACCGCACGCGAAAAGTTTTCGCCCCGCCGCATGGGGTCGCAGTTCGGCCAGGAGCGCTTGGGTCACGAGGCCTTTTTCTCCGTGGCTGCCATCCTCGGTGGTCACCCGAACCTCCCATCCCAGCGCGCGAAATTCCGGTTCGCAAAGGATGTCCACGCGCTGCCGCCCGCCGACGAACACGATGCCTTTCCGCGGCGAGCGCTGGGCCAGCAAATACATGGCGGCCATGCCATAACCGCCCGCGACGAGCAGTGGGATTTCGCCGTCGGACCGCGGGAGGGTGAATCCGTGGCCGAGCGGGCCCAGCAGACTCAACTCCTCTCCGGCGCCCATGCGCGCCAGCGCCTCGGTGCCTTGGCCGATCGTCTTGAAGAGGATCGAAAGCGTATCGCCCGCCACCTGGAAGATGCTGAAAGGACGCCGCAGCAACGCCTCTTTCATAGGCAACACGCGAACATGGACGAACTGTCCCGGTTGCACCCGGGGGGCGATGGCCGGCGCGCGCATGACCAACCGGAAGTATGGGCCGGCCGCGCGCTCGTTGGCAACGATCTGGGCGGTTTGCTCGAACATGGTTGCCGGTTGTTTAAATTTCGTAATCCGGTTGGATGGGCGCGCGGCTGGTTTTGTTCAGGACCCGCATGGCGAGGCCGTCGTAAACCACGAGGGAATTGGGCGGCACGCTGTGGAGGAGGAAGACATTGGCGCCGACGGTGCTGCCGGCGCCGATGACCGTCTCGCCGCCCACAATGGTGGCGCCGGCGTAAATGGTGACATGATCTTCGATGGTGGGATGGCGTTTCTTGCCGCGCAGTTGCTGGCCGCCGGAGAGTGACCGGGCCACCAAACCCACGCCCTGGTACATTTTTACGTGGTTGCCAATGGCGCAAGTTTCGCCCACGACCGTGCCCGTGCCGTGGTCGATGAAGAAGTGCGAGCCGATCCGAGCGCCCGGATGGAGATCGATGCCGGTGCGAAAATGCGCCCACTCGGTCATGATGCGGGGGATCAGGACTATCTGACGCAGGTAAAGCTCGTGAGCCATGCGCTGGATGGCAATGGCTTCGATGCAGGGATAAGAGACGATGACTTCGTCCTTGCTCAGCGCGGCCGGATCGCCCGTGAAAGCGGCTTCGGCATCGGTTTGCAGCAGTTCGCGGATTTTCGGCAATTCGGCCAGAAACTCCAAGGTCAGGGCTTGGGCTCGGGCTTTGAGCGTTCGCGGCTTCGCTTCTACCGTCGGCGCGTATTCGAGGCTTTTGGCGATTTCCGCTTCCAAATGAATGCGGACCGCATTCATCCGGTCGGCGGTAAACGTTCGCAGTTTGGCGTGGTGAACCGGGTGTTCATCGAAAAAACCTGGAAACAACAACCGCAGCAGATCGCGAGTAATCAGGGCAATCGCGCTTTTGGACGGCAGATTGGAGCCGTCGAGATGGTTGATGCCTCCCACCTGTTCGTAGGAGTTCAGCAATTGGTCAATCAGAGTGGCAACCTTACTGTTCACGCGTCCCACTATCCGGCAACCCGCCCGGAAAGGCAAGCCAGTCGAAGTCGACCCCCAGCGGTCGGGTGAGTTGGGGTTCAACCCACCGCGACATCCGACGCCCGCACTGGGTGGATGGTTTGCAGCAGGGACTCGACTATCTCGTCCGGTCTCCCGCTTTGGCAATGGCGGGCGATTTCACAAGCTGTCCCCCCCGGCCGATTCGATAAGACACGCCTTTCCATTCCACCCGCTGGCCGGTGAACGCCAGCAGCCAGAGAAAAACTTGCAGGACGTCCTTCAAGGGGATGAGCCAGACCAGATACCAGGGGGATGGCTGCCGGATCATCCGCTGTTGCAGGTTCATGCCGGTGGCGATGCGAAGGGCCAGGCAAATGGCCAAAACCGCGCCCACGATTGCGGTGGGATGAAAGCCGAACCAGAGCGCCGGCCAGAGGCTGGCATTGCTTAACAGGCTGGCGGCGTAAGGCGCCGGCTTGCTGATCCGGATGGTGCGCGCCCAACGCAACTGGTGGCGCCACACCTGACGCCAGCTCAGGGATGCAGACCAGCAATCCACCACGATCGGACAAAGCTCGATCCGGGCGCCGTTTCGGGCCAGGCGATGTCCCAGTTGATAATCGTCGGCGAGGAAGTCGGCCAGGGATTCAAAACCGCCGATTTTTTCCAAATGGCGCCGGGTGGTGACCATCACGGCGCCCAAGGCATAGTCCAAGGGCCATAGGGTTTGGCCTTGCAGCACCTGGCTCCAGAAGTCGGCATTGACGGCAAAGGCCTCCCAGCGCATGGCCCACGTGGTGGAATTGAGCAGCCGATAGAAGCAGTGGACCAGGCCGACGCGCGGATCGCGCAGGGGGGCAACCGCCTGGGCGAGCAAGTTGGCAGGGACTTGGATATCGGCGTCGCTAATCACCAGCAGCTCGTGACGGGCGAGGCGGTGGAGTTGAATGAGGGTGGAAACTTTGCCGTTCACTCCCAGGGCGTCGGGGCAAACCACCAGCCGGGCATCCGCCTGGGAATAGACCGACAGGAGTTGTTTGACCAGGGCCCAGGCGGGATCCTGCTCCGAGGCTACTCCCAGGAGCACCTGAATCGGGCCGCGGTAGTTCTGCTGAAACCAGCTCTCGAGGCATCGAGCGGTGTGTTCGTCGCAACCTTTCAGGGGTTTGAAGAGGGTGATTCCGGGTTGGTCGCTTGGGGTGTGGCCGGGTTGATGCAGTGGAAAACGCCGGGCGGCCAGCCATTGCCACAGCGTCAAACCAAGACTGAGAACCGTCAGCAGGCCGAGCGTTAAGTTGATGGCCATGAAAAACCGGTCAAGCCTGATCCACCGCGATGACGCGCAGGATTTCTTCGATGGTAGTCTGGCCGATTAGCACACGCCTCAGGCCGTTTTGCCAGAGCGTCGTCATGCCTTGCCCGATGGCTACCTGCTGCAGGGCGCGGGTAGGCATTTTCTGCAACAGGGCGTCGCGGATGACCTCGTCAACCACCAGCAGCTCGGTGGCGGCGGTGCGCCCGCCGTATCCGGTTTGAAGACACTCGGGACAACCAGCGCCCCGCCGGAAATTAGCAGTTTCGATCATTTCCGCGGGCAGCCAGCGCAGCGCGGCGGGTTCCGGCTCGTAGGGCTGGGAGCAAAAAGCGCAGTTCTTGCGGATCAACCGCAGACCGAGCACGCCCGCGATGCTCGAAGCCAGGAGGAACGGCTCGATATCCATGTTGATCAGGCGGGCGACCACGCCCGCGGTGCTGCCGCTGTGAATGGTGCTGATAACCAGGTGGCCGGTCAGACCTGCTTGCACGGCGATGGCGGCCGTTTCAGGATCGCGGATTTCGCCCACCATAATGACCTGGGGATCCTGGCGCATGAGCGAGCGCAGGGCAATCGGATAGGTGAACTCCTGCGCCGGGTTGATCTGCGCCTGGCTGATCATGGGCAGGTGAAACTCCACCGGATCTTCCACCGTGCTGATGCTGATGGCCGAGCCGTGGCGCTGCACCAGGTGGCAGAGCGCCGCGTAAATGGCGGTGGTCTTCCCCGAACCCGTGGGGCCGGTCAACAGCAACAGACCATTGGGCCGGTCCAGCAGTTGGATCATTTTTTGCAGCGTTTCCTCCTCGAAACCCAGGTTGGCGAGGCTGAAACTCCGGTTGCTGGGATCGAAAATCCGGATTACGATTTTTTCGCCACGCACGGTTGGAAAAACGGAAATGCGCAGTTCCGCGCCACCCAATTCCGAATTGGCGGGGGCGTGTCCTTCCTGCGGCAGGCCGGTCTGGTAGCTGATGAGATTGGCCATGACCTTCAGCCGGCCGGCCAGTTTCTCCATCAACGCCAGCGGCAGGTGCACCAGTTCGGTCAGCACGCCGCTCAGGCGGACCCGCACCACCAGCGTGCTCTCCCAGGGTTCGATATGAATGTCGCTGGCGCCGGCTTCGATGGCGTCGATGAGCAGATAATTCACCAGCGTGCCCACCTCGATTTCCTTCTGAGCCGACTCCGATTGCAGATAACGCGTTGTATGATTGACAAGCATGGCGATCCTATAGGTCCCGAAGTATTACGGCGAAATCGTCGCTTGTCAGCCTTTTTCCCGGATTCGTAGAGGATTGCTCTGGCATAAAAATGAAGTCGGTGAGTAGAATAAGGCTGTTCAGATTAACTGTGGAGCGTCATTTGTTCAAGCAGATTGTATTATTGGAGAATGATATGGAAACGAAACGATTAGTGGAAAAGGATGCGAAACTGAACCGGAACGATTTGATCGTGATTACCGGCGCGGGCGGTTTTATAGCCGGCAACCTGGTGAAGTACTTCACGGAAAAGGGCTTCACCCGGATTCGCGCCGTCGATAAGAAACCCCTTTACGAATGGTATCTGCGCACGCCCGGTGTCGAGTCGCTCTGCCTCGATGTCAGCGAGGAGGCCCATTGCCGACGCGTCTGCGAAGGGGCCGTCGAGGTTTATAATCTCGCCGCGGACATGGGTGGCATGGGCTTCATCGAGCGTTTCCGCGTCGCCTGCCTGCGCAGCATCCTCATCAACACCCATATGGTCGAGACGGCCTACCGGGCGGGCGCGCGCCGGTACTTCTTTTCCTCGTCGGCCTGCGCCTACAACACGCTGCTTCAGCAAGATCCGAACGTTCGGGCTCTGAAGGAATCGGACGCCTATCCGGCCATGGCCGAGCGCGGTTACGGCTGGGAGAAGCTGGTGTCCGAAATGTTCTGCCAGGAATACTGGTTCGAACGCGGCCTGAAGACCGCCATGGCCCGCTTCCACAACGTCTATGGACCCCATGGCACCTGGGACGGCGGACGCGAAAAGGCCCCCGCCGCCCTCTGCCGCAAAGTGATCGAAGCCATCCACACCGGCAAGTCGGACATCACCCTCTGGGGCGATGGCCACCAGACTCGCAGTTTCATGTATATCAACGACTGCGTGAAAGGCATTGACCTGATCATGCATGCCGACGCGCTGATCGCCACCCCAATCAACCTCGGTTCGAGCGAGTTGGTATCCATCAACGACCTGCTCTCCAAGGTCGAGAAGATCGCCGGGGTGAAGCTCACGCGGCATTACGACTTGAATGCGCCGCGGGGGGTCGCCGGCCGCAACAGCGACAACACTTTCATCAAGAAAATGCTCAAGTGGGAGCCCAATACCTCCCTCGACAAGGGCCTGGCAGCCACCTACAAGTGGATCAATATCCAATACGAAGCCCGCCAGCAGGGCAAGCGAGTGGTGGAGTAAGTTTGAATATCACGAAACATACCCTGCTTTCCCGAGTCGTCGGCCGGATTCCCTACCGTCTGGCGCTGGCCGGCGGTTGGATCGACCAGCCGTTCGTCTCGCGACTCAATCCCCAGCCGCCCGGTTCCATGGTCGTGGTGGGTGTCGAGCCTCAGTTTCGTTTCATGGACCGAGCCGGTATGGCGACGGGCACCCGCGCCATCGCCGGCCAGCGGTGGCGAGGCCGGCTGCCCCAGCGCGAACCCGCGGAACTGGTGCGCGAACTTTACGAGGCCGAGAACCAGGGCAAATCCGATCCATCCGGCTCGCAGGACATGATCGGTCTGATTTACCCTGGCATCAACCGGCTTGATTACGACTATCAAGTCAAGGGCGGCGTGTTCCCCAGCCATATCGAATCGATCGGCAGCCCCCGCACTGTCCACTGGCTGGAAAAGATTCTTCACCTCCTTCCGGTGGCGCCCCGGCCCGACGGTTACCATCCGCTGGGCGAAAAACATCTCGCTCCGAAATGGATCGCGCGCCTTGGCCAAAGCGGTCAGGACTGCTTTGAAGCCATTCGCGGCCAGGACCTCGACGCCCTGGGCGCGTCCCTGAACGAATGCATGAAGTGCTGGGCGACGATGCTGCCGCACACGGTCCGGCATCGCACCATCAAAACGGATCTCCCGGCCATCCTGAAGGCGTATCAGTCGCTTTATCCGGGGGCGATGTATTCGGGCTGCGGCGGCGGCTATTTGTTCGTCGTTTCCGACCGGCCGGTGCCTGGCGCATTCAAAGTCAAGGTGAGGCTTTTGTGAAACAAATTTTCGTCACCGGCGCCTTTGATGACATTCGGTCGCGTCCCATTCGCTTCCTCGATGAAGCCGCCCGGTTGGGCGATCTCACGGTGGGGTTATGGTCCGACGACTGGATCCGTCAAACCAGCGGCCAGAAGGCGAAATTTCCCCAGGCGGAGCGGGCCTATTTTCTAAACGCCCTGCGCTACGTGAAACAGGTTCGGATGATTTCGCCAGATGCCAGCAGCGATCGTCCATCCGCAACGAAAGAAAAGCTTCTGGCGCCGGTTTTGGCGGCCTTGGGCTTTCGGCCCGATCTCTGGGTGGTTGATGCGGCCCCTGACGAAGCCGCCGCTCGTGAGTTTTGCGCCGCGCAAGGCATCGCCTGCCACGTGCTGCACGACGAGGATCTCCTGGGGTTTCCCGACGCTTCCGCCGGCCAGCCGGGCGCCGCTCCCGGACGTAAAAAGGTCCTGGTCACGGGCTGCTATGACTGGTTCCATTCCGGCCATGTCCGCTTTTTCGAAGAGGTCAGCGCGTATGGCGATTTGTATGCGGTGGTCGGGCACGACGCGAACATCCGGTTGCTGAAAGGGGCGGGGCATCCGCGGTTCCCGCAGGAGGAACGGCGCTACGTTGTGCAAGCCATCCGTTTTGTCAAACAAGCGTTGGTTTCCACCGGGGAAGGCTGGCTGGATGCCGAGCCGGAAATTCTGCGGATCAAGCCGGATATTTATGCCGTGAACGAAGACGGCGACCAGCCGGTGAAGCGGGAGTATTGTGAAAAGCGCGGCCTGCAATACCTGGTGCTTAAGCGCATACCCGCGCCCGGTTTGCCCAAACGGACCAGCACGGATTTAAGAGGGTTTTAGCCTGTCAACAACGTCTGCGATCTATGAGATACGCCGTGATACTTGCGGGTGGATCGGGAACGAGGCTTTGGCCGTGGAGCCGGGCGCGTTTGCCCAAGCAGCTTCTGCCCCTGGCGCGCGGCAAGACGCTGCTGCAGGTCGCCTTCGAACGGATGGAAGGACTGGTGCCGCACGATCGTTGTTATGTCTGCGCGGGTGAATCGCACCGGGATGTTGTTCGGCAAAGCCTGGCCGATTTGGCGGACCGGCAATACCTGGGGGAGCCGCTCGGGCGCGACACCTTAAGCGCCTTGGGCTTTTCAGCCATGGTGTTGAGCCGGCTGGATTCCGAGGCGGTCATGGGCGTCTGCACGGCGGATCACCTCATTGAACCGGTCGCGAAATTCCAGCAGATCTTTGCCCGGGGTTTTGCGCTCGCCGAACAACGGCCGGACACGCTGGTTACTTTTGGCATTAGCCCCACCGGCCCCGCCACCGGCTTCGGTTATCTGCAGCTCGGGGCTGCTCTGGAGGACCCGGCGCGCCGGGTCGAGCAGTTCAGGGAAAAACCCGATCTGGAAACCGCGCGCGCATTTTTTGCCGCGGGTCCGGATCGGTTTTTGTGGAACAGCGGCATGTTCGTCTGGCGAGCGGCGACTTTCCTGGATTGCATCCGGCGTTACCAACCCGAGACCTACATGGCACTCTTGAAGATCGGGGATGCCTGGAGCACACCCCGGCAGCAGGCGGTTCTGGCCGAGGTGTATCCGGGTCTCAAGAAAATCAGTGTGGATTTCGCGGTGATGGAACCCGCCTCCCGCGATACGACGGTAAGCGTGGCTGCCATTCCCATGCCTTTGCAGTGGCTCGATATCGGTTCATGGAGCGCGTTTGCCGAAACCTGTCCGCACGACGCGCAAGGCAACGCCTTGGGCGCCGAGAAGCACCTGTTGCACAAAACCGCTCGCACGCTGGTTGCCTCCAGCGATCCGCGCCATCTCATCGCCACCATCGGCTGTGAAGATATGATCGTCATTCACACCCCGGAAGCCACGCTGGTTTGCCGGGCCGACCAGGCGGAATCCATCAAGGAGCTTCATCGCCTGGTCGGGGAGCGGTATGGAAAAGAGATGCTCTGAACGGTGGAAGGATGG
>JADGRT010000454.1 GCA_017880715.1 Verrucomicrobiia bacterium
CATGTTGTTCGTGCCGATGTGATAACTCCAGCCGCGCACCTCGATGATTTCATTGATGCCCGGGAACTCGTTGCCGACGGGTGCGTTGTACGTCACGGGTCGCGTCGGATCGAGTTGCTTGACAAAATTCTGCATGGTCAGGGCGACCTGTCCGCCGACGGGCGTGCCTTGCACGCGGAATTCCTCGTTGGCCAGGGACCAGATGGCGACGCTCGGATGGTTCCGGTCGCGCCGGATCTGGCCTTCCCAGCGGCGCAGATTTTCCTCGTCACTGCCGAGCAGCCGGTTTTCGTTCATGACCAGCAGGCCGAGCCGGTCGCACGCTTCGAGCAATTCCGGCGTGGGCGGGTTGTGCGAGGTGCGATAGGCGTTGTCACCCATCTCCTTCAGCTTCGCGATGCGGAAATACTGCAAGCCGTCC
Organism: Verrucomicrobiia bacterium; assembly: GCA_017880715.1. Classification (GTDB taxonomy): domain Bacteria; phylum Verrucomicrobiota; class Verrucomicrobiia; order Limisphaerales; family UBA1319; genus JADGRT01. The sequence goes on from JADGRT010000454.1 coordinate 422, forward strand.
GGCAACGCTGCGCCGACGCCCGCATGGTCCTGGTGGTTGCACGTGCCCTTGAGTTCGTAAGGCTTGCCGTTCAGTAAAAATCCCTTTTCGACATCGAACGCGACGGTGCGGATGCCGAACTCGGTTTCCTTGCGGTCAACAATTTTGCCGTCCGATTCAACCGTCGTGACGAGCCGGTAAAGTTTGGGGGATTCCGGCGACCAAAGTTCAATGTCCCTGACGGCGGCTGTTGCCGGTGGGGGGCCAAATCTTCCCACAAAATCAAGCTTTGGTGGCAACGGATGAGTATGAACGGGCACTGTGGGCAAGGCTGCGGGCTGCAAAACAATAATGGACTTGAACTCAGCTTGAGGCTTGGAGGCTGATTGATCGAAGGGCGATTTCGGTTGTTTCAACATCGGGAAGGTTTTAGTCAGCGACTTGCCGCTTGGATCAAAGAGTTCATGGGTGATGTTGATGTCGGTCGAATTCGTCAACCGATTCAAGAGCCGGGTTTCAATGCAAACGGTTGCTGGGCCTTCGGGCATGTTGTCGTTAAATTCCGTGTGGACAAAAATTCCATCCGGGGCGATGGCGAGCGGCCCGGTCTTCACGAGCCAGACGTGACGGTAAATGCCCGCGCCTTCGTAGAACCAGCCTTCGAATTGCGACGCATCCACTTTCACGGCGACAATGTTTTTGCCGCCGGGATTGGCCACGTCGGTGATGTCGTAACGGAAGCTGCTGTAACCGCTTTCGTGGTGGCCGACGAACCAGCCGTTGACGAACACTTCTGCGTCGCGGAACACGCCGTCGAATTCCAGCCCGATGCGTTTGCCGGCGTCTTCCTTCGGCAGCTCAAAAGTGCGACGATACCAGGCGACGTTATTGGCTGCGAAGCCCGGTCCGACCGGTTTGAATCCATGCCCGGCATCGGCGCCCGGGTTAAACGGCAGTTCGACCGCCCAATCGTGCGGCAGGTTCACGGTGCGCCAGCTTGCGTCGCTGAAGGACCGGCTGGCCGGGCCGCTGCCGGTGCCGGCCTTGGCGCGGTTTTGGGCGAAGCCCCACTCGTTGCCGAGATGAAATTTCCAGCCGGGGTCGAGCAGCAACCGTTCGCGCGGGCGGTTGGTGTCGGCGGCGGACAAATTCGAACTGGCGATGGTGAAAAATGTGGCGACCAAAAGACAGTTGAGGGGAAATCCGGTTTTCACAATCACAGAGCTAGTCAACGCAACTCGAAATGGCAATCCCAAATGGCGGAGGGCGCAACTTGACACCCGCGCCAAAATGGAAGAACTCCCTCTCCCCGTCCTGCAGTGCGGAAAGCGGGGAGAGGGCCGGGGTGAGGGGTGGTTTAGCTGGAAAAGAATATCGCACCTCCTCTCCCCAGTCCTCTCCTCCTTTGGGGGAGGAGAGGGAGTCGGCCCGGTTTAGTCGTTGGTGCGGGGGTTCAGTTGCGCCCCAATGGCGGAGCAAAACTAAAATTCAGACAGGGAATCATCAGTCCGCATTGACATGGGGGGTTTTAGGTGGGTAACTTCTCCGCGCATTTCACGGGACGTTGTGATATCGTGTGATGCAAAAGCATCGTGGCAGAACAAGACGATTATCTGGTGGATTCGTTGGTGGACCTTGGCTTGGTGAACGCCGAGCAGGTCGCCAAGGCGCGCGCGGAGGCCCAGGCTTCGGGCGTGGGCGTGGTGGATTTGATGCTGGCCAACCAGCTCATCCGGCCGGCGGACGTGACCCAGGCCAAGGCCGCGCAATTCGGCGCGGAAGTGGTTCAACTGGCCGGAATACAAATTCCCGACGACGTCATCGCCATCATTCCGCGCCACATCGCCAAAAAATACCGCGTCGTTCCCGTCTTCAAAAGCGAGGGCAAGGTCGCCGTTGCCATTGCCGACCCGTCCGACCTGAACACGATTGACACGCTGACGCATTTGCTCAACGCGGAAATCGAGCTGCGCGTGGCGTCGGAGCCGGACATCGAGGCCGCGCTCAACAAATATTACGGTGGGGAAAAAAAAGGCATTGCCGAGGACAGCCGCTTCAAGGACGTCATCCAGGAACTCACGGAGGATAACGTTGAAGCCACCCTGCCCGGCGCGGATGACGGTGGGGCGGTGGACGCGGACGCGCCGCTGATCCGCCTGGTGAACCAGATCATCGTGGACGCCTTCAAGGTGCGGGCGTCG
>JADGRT010000455.1 GCA_017880715.1 Verrucomicrobiia bacterium
GGCCACCACCGGCAGGCGGGGCACGTCCCACGCCAACGCCTGATCCACCAAATCCAGTGCCAGTTGGTTCTTGCTCCGATAACCGATGCCTTCAGGAATCTTGCCCTCCGCTCGTTTGGCCGGCGTGGCTAACCAGGATTCTGGCAGGTAAAGCCGCCATGCCAACGGGCAACTCGTCTCACACGTGCTCCAGTGCAGACTCACCGCCACCTGGCAGTTGGCGATTTTGCCCAACGCCCCGCAGTACTGTCGCGTCACGCCCACCGAAGCCGATCCGGCCTTGGGGAAAGACGTCTCGTCAATCATCCACACTTCCGGCTCGACCAACAAATCCACCACCTTCTCCGCCAGCCGTTGTTGGATTTGTGCCACCGCCCACGGACTTTGACCGACAAATTGCCGCAACGATTGAACATCGGCCCCGGCAATCCGGTTAGCCAGCGGCTCGATGGGCTTGCGCCCGCCCTCCAGCAACAGGCCCTGCAAATAAATCTTGGCCCAGCGATGGCGCTCGCTGCGGCCCAGCGACGCGGTCACATCTGCTAAAAACCGGTCCAGCCGTTCATCAAACGCGGCAGCTTCTTTGGCAGTCACAGGCCGACGCTAGCCAACATAGAAAACTGTGTCAATATACTTAAGGGGACTTCCAAAAACCCTGTTTTTCTGATTTTCGAGCTAGAGTCATCGCTAGGCATTTTTGATAAGTCATGTTTTGTCTGGGCTAACTCGATAAGTTGGCGTTGATGCGAGTTAGTTGGGGTGGTTACTTTGTCCTGCGGCTGACTTATACGAGTTGCGGCGTCTTCCGCCCCAAGAGTTTCAGCCGGATAATCTGTTCGGTGCGCGCCAGGTTATAGACTAGGTTCGTCAGGATGATCCCCGCCCGGTTGCGCGCGAACCCGATCACCCGTTGGAACATCGCCCCCATGCTCCCGGTCTTGAAACCGAAGATGTGTTCCACCCGCGCCCGCTGGCGCGACTTCGTCCGGTTCGCCCGCTTTTGCCTTTTGGTCAGGGCCTGGCCGCGCACGCCTTTTTCGCAGACGTGGGCCACGATCCCTTTGGCCGTAAAAATCTCTTGGCACGGGGCACCGGCATAGGCGCTGTCCGCCCAGGTGGCCGGATCGCTGGCCTCGGTGAGCGGGTCGAGGGCTTGGCTGTCATGTTCACTCGCTGCCGTCACTTCGGCGCGCACGATGAGTTTGCTCTCCAAATCCGCTACGATATGATTCTTATAGCCATAGTAGGTCTGCTGGTTTTTCTTCGTCCAACGGGCATCCAGGTCCTTGTGGGCCAGTCGTTTCGCATCCGCTTCCCAACCGGCAGGCACCTCGCCGCGCTTGATTGCGGCGTTGTCCTCGCGGCGGTTGCGTTGGCGGGGCACTTCGACAAATGACGCATCAATGATCTGGCCTTTCCGGGTGATGAAACCTTGCTGGGTCAGCCGCGTGTTGAAGGCGGCGAAGAGTTCGCTGAAAAGTTCTGCGCGCGTGAGCTTCTCGCGAAACTCGCGGATGGTGTTCTGATCCGGGACCGGGTCGGCTTCGGTCAGGCCGAGAAAATGTTGAAAACTGCGGCGGTCGAGGATTTGAAATTGTGCCTGCTCATCGCTCAAACCATAGAGCGATTGGAGCACGAGAATTTTGAACAAGGTGAGTGGCGGATAGGCTGGGCGGCCACCCGGGGCCTTTGGTTCCGCGCGCGGAATCCGGGCCAGCACGGGGACAAAGATCGTCCAATCCATCACGGCGTTGAGGGCGGCGAGCGGGTCGCCCAAGCTTTGGATTTGTGCGAGGCGGTGGTGGCCATCAAAGAAACCGGGAGCGACAGGTTGAATGTATCGGCTAGGTGCTTTCATGCCGGCAAATGATACTGCTTAGATTCATCCGATGGAAGTTATTAGTCGGGATAAGTAGGGGTTTTTGGAAGCTCCCTTAAGGCTATTACGTCTGATTGTTGCCGTAAATCTGCGGATTCAGGCTGGTGTCGTTATACATTTTGAGCTGGCGGTATATTTTGAAACGGCGCGTGCCTGCCTGAAATTGTTCCAGCAGTTCCTGGCAGCAATTTTTCAGGTCGCGGAATTGCTTCTCCAGCAGGCCGCATTTTTCAGAACATTTGCGGCGATGTTCCTCCGTGACGGATTCGCGCGAGGTCGACGGCGACATAGGCACCGAGGCCCAGGCCGCTGATGGCCATGGCGACGAGGAACCCGTCATAGCTGCTGACGGCGGCCAGCACGAACATCGCTGCGCCGAATACGGCGGCCGCGGCGAAGACGAACACCTTGCGGCGCCCCGTCCGTCGGAGAGCCGGCCGCCGACGAGGGAGGCGGCGACGACCAGGACGGACTGGATCAGGGTCGCCGTGAAGATCTGCATGCCGGCCAGGGCACGCACCCACTCCAGGCGTTCGGCAGCGGGCATGCTGGGGGGGTACTGCCAGTCCCACCAGGCACGTAGGGGTGCGGGGACGTAACGTTGTGCGGGCCAGTTGAGATAGCGTGGGTCCCAGGCGGTGGCGATACGCGTCCAGACGACGCGCGTGGGCGGCAACCAGGTGCCATGCTCCAGCACCAGGTCGACCAGTTGGCCAGC
>JADGRT010000080.1 GCA_017880715.1 Verrucomicrobiia bacterium
GGAAAACAGGCCTTTAAGTTTTGCGAACATGAACTTTGCCTACAAACGCCGCTAACCTAAGGGGTTGCCCGCTTACCGGTCAAGTTTATTTCCAAAGATTGCGCTGCTCGCGCTTGGGCGCATACCACCTTTTTCGGAGCGCGGACATTCCTGTCCGCTTCGGCGTTGACCAGAACGAAGAGGCGGACAAGAATGTCCGCGCTCCAAAAGCACGAAGTTGGCAATGTAAGTGAGTTGCCCCCCGTCGGGCGGGTCACCAAGGTGAGCACTCAAACGCCCACTTCTCAAAACGGCTGAAGGGGGTTACCTTGAACAAAAGCCGCGCACAAACTGTCGCCGAGGCTTTCTGGGATTGACGCCTCCGAGGGAAAAAGATTATTTTTTTTGTTCAGCCTCAATAAAGCCGGAATGTGCAATTGTATGAAAAGTATGAATACCGTCTTGCATCGAACTCGGACAGGTCGTCTGACTTGGCGTGGAGGATTTACTTTGATCGAACTGCTGGTGGTGATCGCCATCATCGCCATCTTGGCTGGCATGTTGCTGCCGGCCCTGGCCAAAGCCAAGAGCAAGGCCACTCAGACCGCCTGCAGCAGCAACCTCCGCCAAATCGGCATCGCTTTTATCAGTTACCTGGGCGACAATAACGATACCTTTCCAGGCTGCGCCTCCAAAGGTTCGTATGCACCCATGGATGAGGACTGGATCTGGTGGAACACCGCTGATGCGCGCATTCGCGGTGGCAAACGCGACCCGGCCAAGGGTCCCATAGCCAAGTACATCAACGGGTTCAACACGAATCTTTTCCGTTGTCCGGCCGATCTGGATGTCAAAAAACGGGAAAGGGATCAGGCCAAGGATCCCAGCCAGAACCGTTACCTGTACAGTTACACCCTTAACAGTATGGCCGATGGCGGCCCCCCCATCAAGAACCATGGAATTGCCTCGCTATTCAGTCCCGGCGATCCGCCCATTGCTTTCAAGGCCAGTTCGATCCGCAACCCTTCGCAAAAAATCATGATTGTCGATGAGAAGGCAACCAACAACCCGGTAGGTCCCGACGATGGACGATGGGCAGCTCCCGGAAACGAAATCACCGATATTCACAACAAGAAGGGAACCGTGCTGTTTGCCGATACGCACGTGTTGATTGTCAAACCTGCCTTTGGCAAAGACGAGAATAATTACGATCCGATCAAGTAGGCCGGGCTGCATCCGCCTGCGGTTAAAAATCAATCTGGGGTGGGGTGATCATCCCGGAACCAAGATTATAACAAAGGAAGGCTTGCCTCGCCTGGGAACGGTCAGTAAATTCCCCCTCCATTGGTGGTAGTTCGCTTTCGCTTGCGGGAAGCCATCAACCGTTCCGTCCATGCGCGCAATGACCTTTGGCAACCATCGCCGGCTCCGGTCTCTTACCGCGGCAACCGCCTTTACCCTCATCGAATTGTTGGTGGTCATCGCTATCATCGCCATCCTGGCGGGCATGCTGTTGCCGGCGCTGGGCAAGGCCAAAAGCAAAGCCCAAGCCATCTATTGCATCTCGACGCTGCGCCAGTGGGGACTGGCCCTGCATATCCATGCCTCCGACAATGAAGACCAGGTACCCCGCGACGGCACCGACGGCGGCGGCCAGTATGGAGTCGATACCGGCAGCACCACCGGTCCTGGCAGCCCCAACGACCCGGCTGCCTGGTTCAACATTCTGCCTCCACTCATGGGCGACCGCGCGTTCTCCAACTACTGGAATGGCGTCACGTTCAATTACAAAAAGTCTCTTCCCTTCCCGGGCGATAAAGGCAAGGCCTGGCATTGTCCCACCGCCCGCGCCCATGCGAATGACAACTTCATGAAAGGCGGCTCATTCGGATTTTTCAGCTATTGCATGAACCTGGATCTCAAGCTGCGCACGTCCATCGACAACGGTGTTCAAGGCAACAGCTACGATTATCCTGCCATGCCGAAACTGGCTACGCTCCGGCCGCCCTCGGCCATCGTGTTGCTCGTGGATGCCACTTTCAGTCCCACCAAAGAAAATTTCACGAGCGGTCCCGACCGCAACGGCATCTTCCCCGCCGCGCGCAGCGATCGGTTCTGCATGAGGCACAACGGCGGCGGCAGCCTCGTTTTTGTGGATGGTCATGCGGCCATTTTCAAACGCAGTTACATCACCAATGGACTCCCCGATCGCAAGGAAAAATTTAATTCGGATGTGATCTGGAATCCGAACCGGGATATAAAATAGAAAGACCGATTATGCTGAGAAAACTGTTGCTTGTTGCCTTGCTGGCCTTCGCGCCGGCATCGATCCACGCCTCGATTATTCTCGATGAAGCGTTTAATTATCCCAATGGCGCCGTGGTCACCGCCCCGGGCACCCTGTGGACTACCCACAGCGGCGCGACGACCGGCCAGGTGGACGTGGCCTCCGGCAAGTTGAATCTGACGCAAGCCGAAACCGAGGACATCAACGCGCTGTTGCAAGGCCAGCCGTACTCAACCAACAGCACCGACAATCTCTACGCCAAGTTCACCGTCAATTTCAGCGCCCTGCCCAGCGGCGCCAGCGGAGGATACTTTGCGCACTTCATGGTTGGTTCCACAACTTTTCGTGCCAAGGTGTTCGCAACCACAAACGGCGCCGCCGCCGGCCTTTTCCGGTTGGGCATTTCCAGCGGGAGCAATCTGGCCACCAATACCTTTCCACAGGACCTCAGCCCGAACCAGGACTACACCGTCGTCATCCGTTTAACCCTCAACACCGCCGCCAGCACGCTCTGGGTCAATCCCTCGGCCGAAACCGACAGCAGCGTAAATGCCGCCGACACCGGCACGCCCATCAATGTTGCCTCCTTCGCCTTTCGCCAAACTTCCGGCATGGGCACGCTGACCGTCGATGATCTGGTGGTCGGCACCTCATTTGCCGACGTGGTCAGCGCGGTTTCCACGCCGCAGTCGCCCGGGATCACGCTGCAACCAATAAGCCAGGAGGTCTTTGAAGGAGGCAATGCCTTGTTCAGGGTCCAGGCTGTCGGGACACCGCCGCTGTTCTACCAGTGGCAAAAAGGCGATACCGACATTGTCAACGCTACCAACGCCACATTGACTTTAACCAATGTCACCACCAACCAAGCTGGCGCTTACCGTGTCATCGTCAGCAACTCGGCCGGCTTCACCAACAGCACCGACGTCATCCTGACCGTGACAATCCCGGCGCCGCCCGTTGTCACTTCCATCGCCGACCTGCGCAAACTGGTTGACACGGTGAATTATCTTCCCACCGATACCAATACCATCTTCACCGTCGAAGGCATCGTGACCACTTTCGTCAATTTGACGACGGGTGCGGCGAATGTTTCGTTTTACATGCAGGACGCCTCGGCTGGCATTTGTGTCTTTTGGACCGGCGGCGCCAGCCAGTTCATGCCGCAGGCGGGCGATCGCGTCCGGGTTACCGCGCCCTTAACCCATTACAACGGCCTGCTGGAGCTATATCCCTACACCACCAAAACAGGTCATAGTGTCACCCTGATTAGCACGAATAACCCGCTGCCGGCGCCCACGCCCCTCGTCTTCAGTTGGCAAAACGATCCGGCCGTGATCGAAGCCCAGGAGGGCAAATACATGGTGGCTTCGAATGTCTTCCTCGACCTGACCAGTGCCAATTTTTCTTCCGCCACCGCTGGCCGCAATCAGACGATCGCCAATGAAGCAGGCGACACTTTTATCCTTTTTGTGAATGCCCAGACGGATCTGGATGGCCAGGCCAAACCCACCGGGCCGGTAACCGTTTACGGCGTGCTAAGCCAGTTCGACAGCACCGATCCACGCACGTCCGCCTATCAGATCATCCCTTCCCGCTATGCCGACATCGTTAGCGCCACCAAAGCGGCGACTGTCCGCTTCACAAATTACCTCGAAAACCTCGTGCGACCGGGCGACCAACCGGTGAACACGTTTGCGGAACAATCGCTCAGGCCCGGTGAAAAGCTGACGATCATCGCCAAGGTTTCCGACGCGGATGGCAAGGAAGTCACTTTGACAACGCCAACGGCGAATTTGCCATCGAGCGCTCAATGGACCGTCAGCGCCAGCAAGGGCACGAACCTGACAGCGACCTTGGTGTTCCAGCCTGTGGCCGCTGACGCGGGAAAATCTTACACCGTCCAACTTCTGGCCGATAACGGATCGGCCGTTAGCACTTCAACCTGGATTGTCTATGTGCCGACACCCGCGGAACAGCAGGTTGTGCTTAGCGAATTTCTGGCCAACCCGGCCACCACCAACACGGCGGCGCAATTCAACCCGCTGCACCGCGACCCGCCCAGCACGAATCCCAGCCAGGAAGACGAATTCATCGAGCTGGTCAACCTTTCAAACGAAACCATCGACCTGGCGGGCTGGATGATTTTGGACCTCGTTCAGATGCGTCACAAATTCTATGAATCATTCAGCCTGACTGCCTCCAATGCCGTGGTCATCTACGGCGGCCCGTTGAACGGGTCCGCTCCGAATCTGTCCGTGCCGGCATTCCCGGCCAGTGAAAGTACCGCCGGCCTGGCCCTGAACAACACCGGCACGGAAAATATCCTGGTGCGCAACGCCGGCAGCAATCTGGTGCTGCGCGTGGTTTATACCGACAAGATGATTTCCGCCAGCGGATCGGTCAGCCGCTTCCCCACCTTGAACGATCCCTTTGTGCCGCAAGTCTGGGTATCGACCAACACTTCCACACCCGGATACCAATACGATGGCCGGGCGTTCGACCAGCCGCCTGCCCCCTTGTTGAGCATTCCCGCGGCCACTGTCACCGCCGGCATCAATTCCCACATCACTCTGAATTGGCTGGCGGACACCAACCGCTCTTACAGTGTCTGGCAGACGGAGCGCGTTACCGATCGGTTCGGACCGCGCTTTTACGGACTGCGTTTCACCAACACCGCCGGACAATTCATCGACACCACGGCCACCAACGCCACCCAGCGGTTTTTCTGGATCAGCACGCCGTAGGCCCGCGGAGCGACATCCCTCGAAGGGCAAATCCATGAAAGGTAGGAGACGAGGCTCATTTTAAGTTTTAAGAGGCCGTCTTATCGGAAAATCAGAGCCTCGTCACCTCGTCTCCTACATCAGAGCCTCGTGACCTCGTCTCCTACTTTTGTTGGTTCATGAATTGGCCTGACCCGGATGAACATCGCCGCTTGACCAGGAGCCGGAGCAGCAGAATGCCCAGCATCGCTCCCGCTGCATCGATCATCACATCCAGCGCCGATCCGTATCGTTGGGCATAAAAGGATTGATGAATTTCATCGCTCGCGGCGAACAGGACCGACACTCCCACCGCCACCACCGCTTCAGTCCACGACCAAGGACGGTTGTCCCTTCGCCGGAGTTTGCATCGCGCGCGCCAAATCAGCATGCATAAAACCGTGTATTCGGTCACATGCCCGCATTTGCGGATGCCATATTGAATGCGCTGCATGGTTTCACTCGACATATCCGGCTTGATCCACCGCAAAAGCGGCACGAGAAAACGAGAGGTATGTTGCTGCGACAACAGATCGGTGGACCCGACGAAGATCAAGTTCATCCACACCACGACGGGCAGCCAATACTTGCACCAGGTTCGCAAAATCCACATGGGATCATCAAACCAGCCTGCGGATGAAAGACAATTCAAATTGCTATCCGGGCGAATTTCTGGCAATTCAATGGCCGTCTGTATGAAAAAACGATGTTTCATTTCCGTATGGCTTTTTCTGGTCCTGGCCGGAACTATCGGCGCCGCCCCGGTTTCCAGACGGCTCGCACGCATCTATTTCGCGGGCGCCGCGCAACTCGCCGCGGATACCAACACCGCCAAGTTCAAGGAGATCGGGGCGCTGCCTGCGACCCTCGAGTTGCGCCAGCAAATCCTGGCCAAGTTGGCGCGCCTACCCAACGATCTGTTTAACGATCGACTCGACACGGCCCACATCGATCGCTCCGCCCTGTTTCGCCCGTTGTGGGAAGACGCCTGGAATGCCGAGTGGCTCGTGGAATGGCAACAGCACGCCACCAACCAGTTCGAATGGACGTTAGCCATCCGGCTGAACGGAGAGAGATCCCAGCTCTGGAGCACGAATCTGTGGCAGATCATGACCGTGTGGCATGCGGGAGCGCTCCAAAGTTGCCAGAACGGAGACGCGGCGGGCTGGGAGATAAAAAAGCATCATGCGCCCAATTATTTCCGGTTTTTACGGTCCGGTGACTGGTGCATCATCGGTTTGGGACAGGACCAGCTTCCCACGCAAATGCAGATGCTCGAACAAGTCCGCAAATCGGGCAAACCCTATGCTGACTTGGGAAAAAACTGGCTGGAAGTGGATGCCGACCTGGAGCGTCTGGCGAATTGGTTCCGGTCCCGGGGATTCTTTGCCTGGGCGCCCGCGCATTTGCCGCAGGCGCACCTGACTAGTTTTAACAAGGACGAGAACGTTCGATCCCAGTTGCTGCTTCGTTATGCCACGGCGCAATCGTGGCCAACCGAACGCTGGCAGATACCCACCCATATTCTCCGCGATCCGCTCGCCAGCTTCACCGCCGTTCAGGGCGCCCGCTCCTGGTTAGCCACTTGCCAATGGCTGCAGCCCTTGGGGATTGCTTCCTGGCCGAACCAACTTTACGCCTGGTCTTATCAGGGCCTTCCGTTTCAGAGCTTTGCCGCCGCCCCTATCGCCGACTCGACCAACGTGGTGAACACCCTGGCGGGCACCCTGCCGGCTTTCCTCACCGCCTATTGGCCGGCGGCAACCATGGGTGAAATCAAACCCTCGACCAACCGATTGGAGCTCTCCTGGCAGGGACTGCCGTTCGTCATTCCGTTCCTGCGACCGGTCAAAAGCACCGGGGGCGAGTTTCTGGTAGCCGGCTTTTTCCCGCCGATGCCCAGCACCAATCCGCCACCCGCCGACCTGCTCTTGCAAGTGACCAGCCGCACTAATTTGCTTTATTATGGCTGGGAAATCACCCAGGAACGCCTGGATCATTGGCGCGCCATGTCGCAGTTGTATTCCATATTGACGACGCCTACCGGCAAAACCGCCCGCCCGCCCGCCACGGCAACTCCACGCCTGGTAACCGATCCCTGGCTCATGGCCGTGGCCCCCAAGCTCGGAAATACCGTCACCGAAATCGCCGTCACTTCGCCCAACGAACTTACCCTGACCCGTAAATCCGACCTGGGCTTCAACGGACTTGAAATCGTCCTGCTCGCCCGCTGGTTCGAGAATCCGGGTTTCCCCCTCTTCGGCTACAAGCTGCCGACACACGCCCCCAACAACCCGCCCCATCCCCCAGCCCAACCCTGATGCTCAAACTCGGCGTCAATATCGATCACGTCGCCACCCTGCGCGAAGCCCGCTATCGAGGTCGCGAAACCGGCGAACCGGATCCCGTCGCGGCCGCGCTCGTTTGTGAAGCCGCCGGCGCGCACGGCATTACCGCCCATCTGCGCGAAGACCGACGGCATATTCAGGATCGCGATGTCTGGCAGTTGCGCCAGGTTATCCGAACGCGCCTGAATCTGGAGATGGCCAACTCCCCGGAAATCCTCGCCATCGCCCTGAACCTGAAACCCAACATCGTCTGCCTCGTGCCCGAGCGACGTCAGGAAGTCACCACCGAAGGAGGCTTGGACGTCGCCTCGCAATGGACGGCCCTGCGTGAAACTCGTCAAAAACTGAATGATGCCGGCATCGACGTCAGCCTGTTCATCACCCCGGATTCCCACCAAATCCAAGCGGCCGCCCAGGTTGGCAGTCAGTTTATCGAACTGCATACCGGCCGCTTCGCCGAAACGTTTTCCGACGCCCGCCTGCGGGAACAAGCATTGAACCGGCTCAGCTCGGGCGCCCGACTGGCTCATACTCTGGGTCTCCAAGTCAATGCCGGCCACGGCCTGAATTACACCAACCTGCCCGTCCTGCGACAGGTTCCCCACCTCGTGGAACTCAACATTGGCCATGCCATCATTAGCCGTGCCGTCACCTCGGGGTTGGCCGCGGCGGTGAAAGATCTGCTGGCGTTGCTGGCCCCCTACACGCCATGATTCTGGGCGTGGGAATCGATCTGGCCGAAGTGGCGCGCATGCGCGTTTCCCTGCAACGGTTCGGCGATCGATTCCTGCAACGCATCTTGACCGCCGGCGAAATCGCCTACTGCCGCCAATTCAAGGAATCCGCCCCCCACGTGGCGGTCCGCTTTGCCGCCAAGGAAGCCATGTCGAAGGCCTTCGGCACCGGCATCGGCACCGCGTTCGGCTGGCACGACCTCGAGGTGGGACGCAAGGAATCCGGCGAACCGTTTGCCATCCTCCACGGCCCCGCCGAAGCATTGCGAAGGCAACGCGGCGGACGAATCTGGCTAAGCCTGACCCATACCGTCCATTACGCCACCGCCGTGGCCATTCTCGAAAGCGCTCCCGACCAGCGCGCGTGAGCCCCGCACACTGCCGCCCTCCCATCGTTCTCGTCCTTCGTCCTCGATTTCGTAAACAATAAGATTCTGCCACTTATGATTCCGCCGCTTTTTCCGTTGGACCGATGAAGCGGTTGGCAGAATCATGGGTGGCAGAATCATGGGGTAAACAATCGTTTCAGGAAAACGAGGGGGAAGGATCCCGATCGCCCTCACCCAAGGGAAAAAATGCGACAATACAATAAACGGCCGTACTTTGTATTGTCGCGCAGCAAACCACGGAATCAGTCGAGTCCTGTGATTCCTGCGAAGCTGCCGCGGCCTGGCATGCCGCGCGCCCAAACGGCAGCGGCTTGGGCGCGCTGGCGCCGATCCATAAAATTCCAATAAAATTATTTGACACCGCCGCCATGTGTATTAGTCTATTAATACTGTATGACTTTTGCGCATCGTATAGGAGTCGGTCTGGAGGCGTGCCAAGCAGGCCATCCGAGGAGATCCCGCCTGCCAGTTTGCGGGGGAAGGACGGTCTCCGGCGCGCCGGGTTTCCTGGCCCGGTGGATTTTCCAGCCGGCGCCAGGGAGGAAGGGGCGCTAACGGGAGTTGGCCGTGAACATTCATATCTCATCCCATGATGGCGTGCCGATCTATTTGCAGATCGTCAACCAGGTGAAATTCCTGCTGGCGTCGGGACGCCTGGCGCCCGGCGAGGAAATCCCGCCCATCCGCGTCCTGGCCGAACAGTTGGTGATCAATCCCAACACCGTGGCGCGCGCCTACCTCGAGCTGGAACGGGCCGGGATCGTGGTCAAGCGCCAGGGATCGGGAACTTCCATCGCGGACACGGCGCCACCGCTGGCCCGGCGCGAGCGGGTCCGGTTGCTGGCACCGCGCGTGGATGCGCTGGTCGCCGAAGCGCGGCAGTTGGATCTGGCCAGCGATGAGGTCGTGAAACTGGTGCAACAGCGGTACGAACAAATGAACCAGCAGGCATGAACGCTATGAATACCCAGGA
>JADGRT010000456.1 GCA_017880715.1 Verrucomicrobiia bacterium
AAAAATTGGGGGGGGGGTGAAAGATAGGGCCATTTTTTACCTGCCATTTTTTTGCCAAATAATCTTACATCTATTTCGCATCCCTAGAAGGTCAAACAAGGCTGGTGCGCTCGGCGGGACTCGAACCCACGACCAGCGGATTAGAAATCCGCTGCTCTATCCAACTGAGCTACGAGCGCGACCTTGATTCAAGCCGGCAAACCAACCACCCGATATCGAATTATGCCCTGGTGATCCGCCGCGTTGCATTGCAAACGTATTTCGCATGAATTTGACTCAAAGGCAAGCTGCTTCGAAAGCCGCAAAACTAAACCTAGCCAAAGATGTGACTTCCCCAGTTTGGTAGGAGCCGGCGTGAGGAGGCTCTGACTTTTCTTTCCCTCGGGTTTTGAAGTGAGCCTCCTTACGTCGGCTCCTACGGCTTCAGGAAGCGGCGTCCGGCGCGCAGGGCTCCATGGCCGTTTCGCAAACTTGGAATATCGGATGGATTCGCGCCCCACTTCGCCGTCACAGCGACTTAACCTGTATCCAGGTCCCCGCTTCGGTCCCGGTTGCCAGATCGCGAACCAGCAGATCGTGCCGGCCTTCAGCCAGGATGACAAAAAGACGGCCGCGCTCGGAACGACATTCCAGGGTGCTGCTCTGCCACACCACGCGGGCCGCGCCCTGAACCTTCAGCTCAATCCATCGGCTCGAAGCCGGCAGGTCAGGATCGAGGTAATACACGGTGCCCGGCAAGGGAGTGAGGATGCGCGGGGATACCAGAGCCGCCACGGTCTTGTTCGCCTGGCTTGACGACGTGGCCGCAACTTCCGCACTGACGCGGTTCGCCAGCCAGTTGTCGCCCGACGCCAGCCAGCCGCGATATTCCTCGCCCAATCGCACCCGGCCTTGGACGTCATAGTCCTCGTCGCGCTCCATTTCGGGTTGACAATGAACCAGGAATTTCTCGCGCACCGCGTCCGGAGTGCTTTGCCGCAATCGTTTTCCGGTAACCGGATGAATGAGCTTTTCCACCACATTGGCGGGCGGCTCGTACCAACCGGTTCCGTAACGCTCATGCAAATAGACAAACACCTCGTGCAAGATCGGGGCCGCGCCCGTCACGCCGGAAACCTGCGCCATCGGCGTGCCGTCGAAGTTGCCGACCCAGACGCCCACCGTGAACTCCGGCGTGAAACCCAAAGCCCAGTTGTCGCGAAAATCCGTGCTCGTGCCGGTCTTGCACGCCACCGGAAAATCAAACCGCAAACTCGAAGCAACGCCAAACGCCAGGGTCCGCGCCCGATTATCGCTGAGCATGTCCGCAATCAAATACGCCGCGCCGGGATCGCAGACCTGCCGCGACTGCCTCCCACCGTTCTCCCTTTCGTCCTCGTCCCTCGTCCTCGTCCTCGAATTCCCTGTCTGCCGAATCGAGGACGAGGACGAGGGACGAGGACGAGGACGATACTGTGGCGGGTGGGCGGCGGCGTCCGGATACGCGGTAACAAGTCGGTACGGCATATATTCTCCCAACCGTGCCAGACAGGCATAAGCGTTGGCCAACTCGAGCAAACGCGCCTCGGCATTGCCAATGGTCAAACCCAACCCGTAAAACTCCGCCGGCTGGTGGAGCGTGGTCAGCCCGCAATTCCGCAGCCGCTCCTGTAACGCTGCCGGACCGCCGGCTGCCGCCAGCACCTTGACCGCGGAGATGTTCAACGAATTCGCCAGCGCCAGACGATACCGCATCGGCCCGTAACAGCGGTGATTATAATTTGCCGGCGCGAATAAACCGGTGGGTGTGGCAAACTCGGTCGGCACATCCGCCACCACCGTGGACGGCGTGGCACCTTGCTCGAGGGCGAGCAAATAGGTGAAGGGCTTGAACGTGGACCCTGCCGAACGCGGCGCCCAGGCCCCGTTGACCTGGCCAGCCTTCGGCGAGAAAAAGTCATCCGATCCCACCAACGCCAGCACCTCACCGCTGCGATTGTCCAGCACCACCACCGCGCCGTTGCCCACGTGCTGCGCTTTCAGCCGGTTCAGTTGGTCGCGCAAGATGGTTTCGGCGACGCGATTGAGGTCGAGGTCCAGCGTGGTTTGAACACGGTGTTCTGGTGCCTGGCGAAACAGCTCCGCTTCCTGTCGAATCAACAGATCCACAAAATGCGGCGCGCGGAAGGGCCGTCCCGCGGACCGCAGGCGCAACGGCTCCAGCAAAGCGCGTCGGTATTCCGCTTCGGCCAAAAACCCCGCGACGCGCAACCGGCCCAGAATCCATTCCTGCCGCTTCTTGGCCCGGTCCAAGTGAGTTCGCGGATTGAGCCGGCCAGGAGCCTGCGGCAATCCCGCCAGCAACGCCGCCTGGGCGACACTCAAGTCCGACAGCGGCTGGCCGAAGTAATAATGCGCGGCGGAGGCGCAACCGCGCCGCAGATTGCCGTAATCCAAACGGTTGAAATAATCCTCGAGAATATGCTCCTTGGTCCAAACCTGCTCGAGCCGCCGGGCTTGAATGGCTTCGATGATTTTGGTGCGAAACGTGCGCGGCCGCGGTTCGGCCAATTTGATCAACTGCTGGGTGATGGTTGAACCACCC
>JADGRT010000081.1 GCA_017880715.1 Verrucomicrobiia bacterium
AGCATGGTGTTCAGCCGGGAATAATCCGACTCCGCACTGATTCGTTCGCTGTCCAGTTTGCGCACGGTTTCGGCATCCAGCGTCGGGGACGGCATGGCGCTTTCAGCCGAATACTCGCTGATCTCCAACTCGATGCGCAAACGATCGACATCTTTCTGCATCCCCTGGACTTTCTTTTCCTGCTCATTCAGTTTATCCTGGTAACTCTTGATGCCGCGTTCGGAAGCATCGCGCCGGATGGAAAGGCGGGTTTCCTTATAGACATCGGCAATTCTGTTGGCGATCACGGCCGCTTCTTCCTTATTTTCACTGAAAACCCGGATTTCGATGAGGGAGGTGTTGCGAGTCTGGCGAACGTCGATTTGCTTGCGCAGCAGCAGATAGGTTTCGGGTGTCTGCAATTTGCCTTCGATCTGGCGTTCCTTGGCCCAGCGTTCGTTCAGGCTCAAATTGGTGATGACGCTATACAGGACGTGTTTGGATTGAATGACCTCAAACTCCGTTTGCATGAAGTAAGGATCGTAAGGCGTGGCGGTTTGCCGTTCGAAGAGGCTCGACACATCGGTGGCGTCTTTCTCCACTTTGATCCGGACGGTGCTGCTGAAGGATTCGGGCACCAGGTAAGTCACCACCGTGGTGGTCACGACCACCAGCAAAAACACGGCCAAAATAACGTTTTTGCGAATGCGGATGATCCGCCAATAATCCAGAAAATGGAGTTTCGAATCGCCGGCTGACGTGGTAGTGGGTTTAGGTTCCATGGGTCAAAAAAAAGGAGGCTAGATTTTTGATTCCAGCCTCCTATCGTTGTGTTTAAAAAAGGTATTAGTAAGAGGCGCGCAAGCCCAGGTAAATCCGGTTACGACTGAAGCTGCGTTGCTGGACATCGGAATCGACCCGGTCAAAATTGTAGCCGGCTTCCGCCTTCAGGTACTGGTTGATTTGATAACCCAGATTCGCTCCCAGCAGGAAATAATTTTCGACGTAGCTGTTGCTAGTAGCGCCGGGACTGGTCTGGAACTCGTTCAGCGTGCCGATCTGGTATTGGCCGATCAGGCTCGCCGTTAACTTGGCCGTGATCTTATGATTGACGGCGGCGTACACGGTGGTCGCTTCCTGATCCAAAGCCAACATGTCGGTTTGCACGCGCGTGTGTTTAACCCCCAACTGGGCGGTGCTGCCCGGCAGATAATTGTAGGTTATATTGGCATCAGCATACGGGCTTAAATTGCTATTTTCAAAGCTTAGACCGGAAGCACGGGCTTCGCCGGCGTTGGGGTATTCGGTGTATTGCATACCGACCCGGACTGAGCCAGTAAACTGTGGATTGAAGGTGTGGTCGGCGCCCACATAAAAGTAGTGCGACCGGCTATTGCGAACCTCGGGCGACATATAGGCGGGAACGCCGTCGACGAAGATGCCGGGCAACGACTTCTTGGACGTCTGGTCAATCAAGCCAAACTGGTATCCCAGAATCCCCACCGTCTCCGGCTGCAATTGCCAGCGCAGGTTCAGCGTGATCATGTGCTCCATGCGGTTCAACAGCGCCTGATAGGCAGGATCGCCATAATCGTATAGGTTGTTGGAGTATCCCGCCAGGAATCCCAATTGCCGCGTGATCTGGCCATTCAGATTGATGGCCGCTATATTGTGGATGTTGTTGCCGCTGGCGCGCATCAGATTTGTAAGGGGCACGCCGGCTTGGTTGGCTTGGGTCAGCAATTCGGCTTCCTGAGCCACCACGAACGTGTCGCTCACGTCCAACTTGTAATCCTCGGTGAAATCGTGAATCAGTTTGGCGTAGGCCAGATGGGATTGGTCGATCGGGTTACGGTGGCCACTGGCATCCACGCCGCGGCCTTCGTAGTATTTCACCCCGTAGGTGTATCCGGCGCTAAACAGCGTCTGATCCATCGGGAAATTCAGGCTGAACGATGGGCTAACATCGACGCCAAAACTGTCATCGGGCCTCACGCCATCGGACCGGTGGGCATTTATGGTGGCATAGTTATCGTCGTAAAACCCACGAAGGCTTAGCGACACGCTCCAAGGCTTGGCCTGTTCGGTGGCGGTGAGCCCCGTCGTATTGGCGGCTTGCAGACTCACGACACTCAACGCGGCTAAACTGGCAGATGTGATTATCTTTTTCATAACAATTATTAAATCTCAATTTTGGCCCATGATCAGCTTTCCTGAAAAAGTGTGTTAGTTCTAAGGTTTTACCGCGAACCTGTCAAATATAAAACCAGGTTTTTTTTATTCCGTTTTAGTCCCCGTCTTGCCAGGTATCCGCCAACGCTCCCAATCGGCGAGGAAAACTTGATCCGGAAGCACATCCGAAAGGGCGCTCTTCAAGGGAAACCCAGTCGGAATCTTGCTGGTTAAAAGACACTCCAACACGAACCGTCCCCACATGCGATCATCCCCCTTCACCAGTTTCGAGAGAAAGGGCTGATCCATCGTCAACTGGGTGACGTAGAGGCCGTTGATGGGCTTCAGCTTGTCGTTTATCGCAAAAAAATCATCCTTGTAGTCGAGGGTGAGCCACACGGATTTCCGGTTGCCATACCAAGCCATAGCCCACGGCATGTCGCTCATAATCAACTCGTTAGGCTTGAAATGACCTCCTAATTGCTGAATCAGCGGGGGATAGTACGGTGGATAAATCACCGGGTAAGACCGCGGCGGCAACAGGGTAAAGATGATTGGCAGACAAGCGACCAAGCCAATGGCAGCCATGATTAAATTGCGCACCGGAATGATTGGCGACTCCATCTGATCCACCAAATTGATAACCAATCCCGCGCCATAAATCAGAATCAGCGGCGCAAATAATACCAGCAGATTCTCCGAGTTGATGTCGGGCGACTCCGCCGTCAAGCGAGTTCGCCCCAACCCTTGCACCACCAGCATCAGCGCCAAACCGGCTATCAGGAAAAACCGCAACCTGGATAAGGTTGGGTTCCTGAAACTCATCAGCAGCCCCACCAGAAAGAAAGCCGACAGCCAGTTGCCGCCCAACCGGGGCAGTTCCTGTTGGACAATTTGACTGGCATTGATCATGAGTTTGCGCAAGTAATCGTCCACTTCCACGTATTGCTGTCTTTGAAAATCTGGATGCAGCGAGCGTTCCAGCACCGTGCCCGGCAATTTCGGCGTGTCCTGGCAAATGGCATACTGCGCCGTGCCAAAAAAGGTGCCGCTGACCTGGAAATTTCTAACCAGCCAGGGGGTCATGACACATAAAAAGGCGGCCAGCACCGCCGTGACGGCCGTAATTTTGTGGCGACCGCAAAAGAAGCCAATGTAAACGGCCACCGGTACGATCAGGAAGGCGAAGGAATAGCGTGTCAACCCACCCAAACCAACCAGGATCCCGGCAAGGGCGGACCAAACCAGGAACCACAGGGCGCTCCGGGGCGGTTCGGGTAACGCTGCGGCCGGTCCATTGTTGGACGGCTCGGTTTCAGCCTGAGCGGGCGCGGCGGGCGCCAATTCGGCCCGCATGGCCTGTTCCAGCCGGACCAAACACCACACCACCGCGAGGAAAATGACCAGCAAGACCATGGTGGAGAGTCCGGAAACGCTGAAGCGCCAAAAAAGGTCGGAAAAAAACATCATGGCGGCGGAAAACCAGGCCACCTGAGCATCAAAAAGCCGTTTGGCCAGCCGGAACACCAGCCCAATGGCGAGGAAAAACCAAAACTGGTTGAACAATGCGATGAGCACCTCCGGTTGGAATCGCCAGGCGCCTCGGGCGATGGTGTAGTTAAAGGGAGCCACCTTCATATACCCAGCCAGCAACAACGGATACAGCGGCGCATTGGCCAGGTCCGGGTGGTTTTCCCGAATCAGCGGATCGCTGTCCACCCGGTGCTTTTGCACCAGAAAGAGGCTGAACGGACGAATACAATCGGTGGTGAATCCCTTCCCCTCGGCCAGATGGCGGGCGACCTGGGCTACGTCCATGGCCTCGGAAGTGGCAAAATTCTTGTATTCGCGCAAATCGTAAACCACCACCATGGCCAGCACCAACATGGCCGCCGCAAATCCCTTGATAATCCGCGTTCCTTCGCCAACGTCGAATTTGTGTATGATTTCTTGCAATCCGGGCATAAACAGTTCTTCCGTTAAAAACCTTCCAAGTGGTACGTGTGTAATTTGCGGTGCAACGTGCGCCGACTTATTCCGATCTGCCGAGCGGCCAATGTGCGATTCCCTTTGGTTGCGGTCAATGCCCGCATCAGGAGTTTTTTTTCGGCTTCTTCTATCGTTAACCCCTCCGGCGCCAACCCGATCGGCAACGCCTGCGGGGAGCTAACCGGCCCTCCCCGCACGGTGGGAGGCAAATCGCGCCAATTAATCCGGTTGCCCCGGCATAAAACCACGGCATGTTCCATGGCCGCGCGCAGTTCCCGCACGTTTCCGGGCCACGAATAACGCGTCAGTGCTTCGAGCGCTTCCGGTGTCAAACTGTTCACTTCTTTCCCGTTTTCCTCGACGAATTCCTTTAAAAACCGCTGTGCCAGCAAGGGAATATCCGGCGCTCGCTCGCGCAACGGCGGCAGCAGGATCTCCACCACCCGAAGGCGGAAAAAAAGGTCTTCGCGGAACGCACCCGCCTTGACCCGCGCCGCCAAATCCTTGTTGGTCGCCGCCACCAACCGCACGTCCGCCGTCAGCGTTTTATTCGACCCCACACGTTCGAAGGTCCGTTCCCCTAAAAATCGCAGCAGTTTAATCTGAATGGAAGCATCGATTTCACCGATTTCATCGAGGAACAACGTCCCGCCTTGCGCCTGCTCAAAACGTCCAACCCGCCGCTCCACCGCGCCGGTAAAGGCCCCCTTCTCATGCCCGAACAACTCGCTCTCCAGCAACGTGGGCACCAACGCCGCGCAATGCACCGTCACCAGCGGATGCCGGGCGCGCGGGCTCAACTGGTGAATCGCCTTGGCGATGAGTTCCTTGCCCGTCCCACTCTCGCCGCTAATCAACAGCGTGGTTCGCGAGGGCGCCACCTGCTGCACCAACTCGAACACCTCGCGCATGACCGCCGACTCACCAATCAGGTTTTCCAGGCCATACTTGGCATCCAGTTGCTGGCGCAGGGTGACATTTTCCACTTCCAGGTTTTGCTGCCGCAAGGAACGCGCAATCCGCATCTCCAATTCGTCGATCTGCAACCGGCCTTTGGCGATGTAATCGTCCGCCCCATGTTTCATGGCTTCGACGGCCACATCCTCCGAACCGTACGCCGTCATCAGTATGCACACGGGCGGTTTCGATAGCGATTTGGCCCGCAGGATCAGCTTCATCCCGTCCTCCTTGGGCAGCCGCAGATCGGTCAGTAAAACTTTGAATGGTTCGCGTTCCAGCAATTCCATGGCCGTCGCCGCATCCTCGGCCAGGTAAACATCGTAACGATCTTCGAGTGCCGAGCGGAGCCCCTCGCGGGTGGTCTTCTCGTCGTCCACGATCAGCAGCCGGGGTTTAGTCATGGAGTTTGGCCTCCAATAATTTGGGCTGCGGCTCATGCAGCGGCAGCCCCACGCGGAAGGTGGTCCCCTGTCCCACGCGACTCTCCACTTCGATGCGCCCCCCGTGCTCGCGCACGATGCGCTGCACAATCATCAATCCCAACCCGGTGCCTTTTTCCCGGGTGGTGTAAAAAGGCTCGAAGAGCCGGTTGATTTTTTCCGCCGGAATGCCGCCCCCCGTATCGGAAAGACTCACCCAAACCCCGTCGGATCCCTGCCCGGTTTGCACGGTCAGGAGGCCGCCCTTGGTCATGGCCTGCATGGCGTTCTTGATCAGGTTCACCAGCACCTGCTTGATCTGCGCGGCGTCCAGCGGCGCCAACGGAAGCAGCCGCGCCAGTTTCTCGTGCACCGTCAAATCGCGGTTCTCCAATTCGGGACGCAATAGCTCCAGCGTAGCCCGAACCACCTCGTTTAACGACCCCATCTGCAACCGCAGCGGCGTCGGCCGGACGGCCTGCAAAAACTGCGTCACAATATAATCGAGCCGGCTTATCTCGCCCTTGGCCACCCCCAGAAAATCCTCCAGCTTGAGCGTGCTTTCCAGCCAGTCCGTCGCGTCGGTCTGCCAACGGCTGCGCGACCGGCGGGGACCGGCCGCCGCCGGCCGTTGAGCCGCCATTTGTTTAAGCTTTTTCAGCTCCCGTTCCATGAGCTGCAGGTGGATGTTGAGCGCATTGAGCGGATTGCCGATTTCGTGCGCCACGCTGGCGGTCAGAAGCGTCAACGCCTGAATTCGCTCGCTTTCAATGGTTTCAAAAGTCCGCTGCCGCGCCTCGGTGGCATCGTGCAAAATCAACGCCAGCCCGCCGCTGTCGCCGGCCTCCCCGCCCAGCGGCGCCGCATACAGCCGGAGAAACCGCGGCCGCGGATAACTCACCTCGAACTCGTGCCGGATCACCGACTCCCCGCCCGCCGCGTCTGGCGCCACGAGTTTGGGCCAATCCAGGGTTGGCAAATACCGCGTGACCGAATGCGTGCCATCGGCGGCTTCCGGCGGCAACCCCAGCAGTTGGGTGACCGCCCGGTTGAAATAGACGATCCGCCCGGATTTGTCCACCACCAGGATGCCGTCCTCAATGGTGTTGAAGAGCGTTTCCAGGAAGCTCCGTTCCCGCGCCAGGCGCTGCACGATGGTCTGCAGACCTTCGGCATGCAACCGGTCAATGCGGCCCAGAACTTTGTCGAAGAAACTGGATTTGAGCGGTTGCATCGCAGGTTAAAACCATTTCTTCTTCTTGAAATACCAGTAGGTTCCCACCGTGGACAAAATCATGGCCGCTCCCGCCAACCCATAGCCGTAACGCCACTCAATTTCGGGAATATTCTTGAAATTCATCCCGTACCAACTCCCCACCACCATGGCCGGCGTCGTGATCACCGTGATCAACGTCAACAGCTTGACTACTTCACTGGTCTGGTTGGACGACATGTTTAAGTACACCTGCAAAATGCCCGTCAGGGTGTCGGCGTAATTCTGAGCCTGCGAGGAAATATGGAACAGCCCATCGTAAACGTTGCGGTAGTAAGGCACCAGGTGCGCCCGGATCAGCTTGAATTCGCCCCGCGCAAACCGCGCCAGCACCTCGCGTTGCGGACCGATAATCTGCCGCAAATGCAACACTTCCCGTTTGATCTGGATGATCTGGTTCAGCGTATCCGTGCTCAGATTATGCAGCACCTTGTCTTCCAGGTCGGCCATCTCCATCGATAATTCCTCCAGCGCCGGCTTGTAGTTGTCCACAATGCTGTCCAACAACGTGTGCGCCAGCCGATCCGGCGCGCGCGCAATATGCACGCTGCTCCGCTGGCAAAGCTCCTCCGCCATTTGAATGGCCTTGAGCGGTACGACATGGTAGGTCACCAGAAAATTCTTCCCCAAAAAGAAATTCAACTCGCGGGTGGCAAACACCCCATCCTTGCGGCTGTAGTCCACCGCATGGATCACCATGAACAGATAGGGCGAAAACCGGTCATCCTCCTTGGGCTGGTATTCATCCACCTTGGGCGACGGACTGACCTGCACGCAATCCTCAATGGATAGAGGATGGAAGTGAAACATCCCCTCCAGAAAACAGTGGGTTTCCTCCGGTGTGGGATTTTCCAGATCCACCCAGAGAAACAGGTTGGTGTCCGCCAACAGGGTTGGCATCAGAAAGAGCTCCAGGTCTTTGCTGTGCAACCGCCCCTGCGTCGTAAATGCAAACGATCGAACCATGCGCCAATTTGACCCGGAGCTTAACCCGGCCCAGCCTCAAGGCAAGCAGGTTCTTAGCGTGCCAGCTCGGGCACGCGCGAGTATTTCAACCACCGGGGCAGGGTCTCCAACTCCCAAATCCGCGGCAACGGCTGACGGTATCGCACCGCGGCGGATAGCCGGCCCTTTACCAGGACTTCGGCCGGCAGGGCGCGGCTGTTGTAATTGGATGCCATGACAAAGCCATAGGCGCCGGCGCTCAGAATGGCCAGATAATCTCCCTCGACAACCTTGGGCAGCCGCCGATCCTTGCAGAAATAGTCGCCCGATTCGCACACCGGCCCCACCACGTCGGAGCTGATCAGCGCCCCGCCCCGCTGCGTCAGCGGCACGATTTCATGATACGAATCGTAGAACGCCGGCCGTATCAGATCGTTCATGGCGGCATCCACGATGACAAAAACCTTCTGGCCGGTCTGTTTCACATATTCGACCCGCGTGACCAGAATTCCCGCGTTGCCCGCGATAAACCGGCCGGGTTCGACGATGATCTTCATGCCCAGGGGCTGCAGCAAGGGCACCAGCGTGGCGGCATAGGTTTCCGGCGTCAAAATGCCTTGCGCCGGCTTCGATTGCCACCACTCCGGTTGGCCGCTGGCCAGGGCCGGTTCATAAATAATGCCCAGGCCACCGCCCAGACTGAAGGCTTCCAGACCGTATTTGGCTTTTAGCTTTTGGGCCAACGGAGCCACCTTCCGCACCGCCAGCTCAAACGGCTTGACCTGCGTCAACTGCGAGCCAATGTGCATTTGAATGCCGCGCAGTTTGAGGTTTTTCAGCTTCGACGCCCGCGCATAAACGCCTTCCACCGCCTCGAAGGCGATCCCGAATTTGTTGGCGTACGTGCCGGTCGTGATCTTGGCATGCGTATGCGCATCGATGTTCGGATTGACCCGCACCGACACCGGCGCCACTTTTTTCATCCGGGCGGCTAGCCGGTTAATCCGCTCCAGCTCGGGCTCGCTCTCGGCGTTGAACATGTAAATGCCCCGCTCCAGGGCCCACGCGATCTCCGCCTCCGTTTTGCCCACCCCGGCGAACACGCAGGTTTGCGAATCGCCACCCGCCGCCAGAACCCGCCGCAATTCGCCTTCGCTGACAATGTCGAACCCGCTGCCCAATAGGGCCAGGGTGCGGAGAACGGCCATGCTGGAGTTGGCCTTCACGGAAAAACAAATCAGCGGATTCAAGGGCGCCAGCGCCCGGTCCAGCTTGAGAAAATGATCCGTCAACGTCGCCTGCGAATAAACGTACAGCGGTGTGCCGTGCTTCTTCACCAATGTCGCCACCGGCACTGATTCGCAATTCAATTGACCTTTAACATACCGAAAATGATGCATGATGGATAATTAGGTCTAAAAAACCCGCACTTGTCACGATCAGAGTTGATTCGTTGTCCGCCAGACCAACCGGCCACCTTTCACGCTCGTCCTCTTCTCCTGTCGTCCTCGTCCTTCGTCCCTCGTCCTCGTCCTCGATCCGATTTTTTTTTGGGGGGGGGAAATTTCGAGGACGAGGACGAAGGACGAAGGACGAGGACGATTAGGAAAGGGCCATCAGTTGCCCCGTGATGAATCTTCGATCAACCGCCGCCAAGCCAACGGCCAGGGATATAAACATGATTGAAACCGTCTGCCCATGATGTGGACAAACAAGTGTT
>JADGRT010000457.1 GCA_017880715.1 Verrucomicrobiia bacterium
ATCAGGTTCAGTATCGGACGAACCTGGCGGCCGGGGCGTGGCAGAATCTCGGTTCATCCATCCTTGGCACCAACACCACGATGGGCGTCACCGACATCGTCAGCAACTCGCCGATCCGCTTCTATCGCGTGCTCGTCGGGCCTTGAACAACCTGCGCGACTGCGCTCACATGGCGTGGGTTCATGTAACTTCTCACACCGAAACGTTCGATATGTCCACACCGCTCGGCCCTTACGTGGCAACGAAAATTGATCCGAATGAATTGAGCATCCAGCTTTTCCAAAACGGCCAGTTGCGGCAGAACTCGAACACGAAGCAACTCATCTTCAAGCCCGCCGAACTCGTCAGATTCATTTCCACGAACATGACGCTGTTGCCCGGCGATGTGATTCTCACCGGCACACCCAGCGGCATCGGCCCGATTCAAAGCGGTGATCGGCTGGAAGTGCGGATTCAGGGCCTTGCGCCGCTGGTGAACTCGGTGAAGTGAGACCGTAGCGGCGTCTCGGCAGAGCGCCGCATTCTTTTCAATTTGCGACATTTGCCCTGCGTGCTGCGCCAACTGGTGGCAAAGTTGGGAACCGGAGCGCCGATCTCCGAATCGGCGTGGAAATCCAACACCAACCGGCACGCCGAATCGGAGTTCGGCGCTCCAATGTGCTGGCTGGACGAAAATTTCCATTTCCCGATCAGCGATGAACTCCCTCTCCTCCATCCGGGATGGAGGAGAGGGCAGGGGAGAGGAGGCGCGTTGGTTTTCAGGAAGCCCCTCTCTCCGGCTCTCTCCCCGCTTCCCGCCATGCGGGACGGGGCGAGAGAGACGAAGTCTGAAGCCGTGGATTGAGATTTTAGTTTGCGGCTCTCTGCCGAGGAGCCGCTAC
Source organism: Verrucomicrobiia bacterium (assembly GCA_017880715.1). Taxonomy (GTDB): domain Bacteria; phylum Verrucomicrobiota; class Verrucomicrobiia; order Limisphaerales; family UBA1319; genus JADGRT01. The sequence goes on from JADGRT010000457.1 coordinate 882, forward strand.
TGGGTTCATCAGGGAAGATAATCCATGTCGTGGATAATAGAAAACATCAGCAGTTCTTCTGCACTTTTTAAATCATTAAAATCTTGACTCAATCCGGAAATTTTGCTAGGTTGAAAAGTGGAGCTTATGTTTGGATTAGGATGACACCCACCCGCCTTCGCGCCGTGACCAAAGCCGACGCTAAGGAAGTGGCCAGCGACCCCGCCCAAGCCGCGCTGCCATGACAATGATGATGACAATCAAATTAGGCAAAAATATGAAAACAAAAACCTCCTTTGCGACCCCAACCTGCCCGAACACGCTGGCCGGGCGTTTAAGAACCGCCTGCGCCGCGAGGCTGCTGCCGCTGCTGCTGCTGTTGGCGCTGCCCGCCGTGGTGCAAGCCCAGTACGATTACACGGTCAATAACGGTGCCATCACCATCACCAATTACACCGGTCCCGGCGGTGCGGTGACTATCCCCGGCACAATCAATAGCCTGCCGGTCACCAGTATCGGAAGCCATTCGTTCGAGGGCTGTAGCAGCCTGACCAGTGTTACGATCCCCAACGGCGTTACCAGCATCGGGGACTGGGCGTTCGCTCGATGCACCAGTCTAACCAGCGCCACGCTCCCGGCCAGCGTCGCCAGCATCGGGTACGCGGCGTTTTATATGGTCCCTAGCATGACAGGAATCTATTTCCAGGGTAACGCCCCCAGCCTTGGTGAGTATGCGCTCTCCTTTTCCTCCATGACCGTGTATCACTTGTCTGAAGCCACAGGTTGGCCCACCGTGCCAGCGACCTTTGGCGGTCGTCCAACGGCACTATGGGTGCTGCCGGAACCATTCTACGGCTTTATCTCTAACGGCGAGATCATGATTACTGGCCACACCGGTCCTGGCGGCGGCGCGGTTGTCATCCCCCGCACGATCAATGGCCTGCCGGTCACGACTCTCGGGCATTTCGCGTTCGGTGGCTGGGACAACCTGACGAGCATGACGATCCCCAGCAGTGTTACCTTTATCGGCCCCTCGGCATTCAACCTTTGCAACAACCTGACCGGGGTCTATTTTCAAGGCAACGCCCCAAGCATTATGTCCGATCTGTTCACCAGCGAAAGCCAGGCCATTGTTTATTACTTGGCGGGAACCACGGGCTGGGGTTCGATGTATGGCGGTCGTCCGACCGCGCTCTGGAAGCCGCTGGTAGAAACCAGCGGTGCCAGCTTTGGCGTGCGGGCAAATCAATTCGGCTTCAACATCAACTGGGCCAGCGACCTGGTCATCGTGGTGGAAGCCTGCACGAACATGGCCAGTCCCACCTGGTTTCCGGTGGCAACCAACACCCTCACCGGCGGCTCGTCCTATTTCAGCGATCCGCAGTGGACGAATTATCCCGGCCGTTTCTACCGACTCCGCTCGCCGTGAGGCGCGGGCAAGTGCGTCCCGTTTATGCCTGGCGAGTTTTGTAAGTGCCTCCCGTTGGCCGGTCTTTGTTCGGCGTCTGATGCGGCACCGTTGTTACCCTGTGATGACGTGGACCCCACCCCGGACTACGAAAACGCCCTTTACCGACTGAGCCTGCCCGCCGTGCCCAGTAAAACAAGGCCACCTGCGTCCCGCAACAATGCCTCCAGCCATCATCTTGGGTTGCGGCTGGGCCGTGCAGCACCTGACCTTTCCGGCCGCGAACGCGGCGCAGCAGTTCT
>JADGRT010000458.1 GCA_017880715.1 Verrucomicrobiia bacterium
CCGCCGGAGTCTCGTAGCGAAGCGGTTCGCCGTTGACGATCAGTTGATTGTTTCGCATTTCGATAGTATCGCCAGGCAAGCCGATGACACGTTTAACGAGTCGTTTTTCGTCGGCGGGAGAAAAGCACACCACAATATCACCGCGTTTCGGATTATCCCATTGGGCCAGTCGCCAGGTCGTGAAGGGGATTTTCAGATCGTAGGCGAGCTTGTTCACCCAGATCCGATCGCCTTCCAAGATGGTGGGTTTCATGGAACCGGTGGGCACTTGATTCCAGTCGGCCAGCGAGGATCGCAAGGCGCAGGTGATCAGAATCAAGGTCAGAAGCGGTTTGGCCGTATCGCGCCAAAAAACGGCGAGCCAAGACTTGCGCATCGGATGGCATTGGCCCGCTTTCTGACTGTTCCCTGGCAAATGCTTTGTTTGCATAGTTATATCTTTGGAAAGCGGACAGGGAAAAATGTTCAATGAAGCGCGGAAAATATTTCACGGCCTATTGCTGAAAGACGATGCTACCTGGGGGGATTACTCCAGAATATCAATGGGTATGCTCACTGCCTTCGCCCCTGGGAGACGATCGCGCTAGCCGATTAAGGCCGATTACGCATTTCATCACCCTGCGCAGGCGCGACAATAAAAAACACGGCCGCGTATTTTTATGTCGCGATAGCTGGGAGGTTTTTGCACCCTGTTAATCATGTTAGAGCGACGGCGCCGTGCTGGTGCTCTTGGAGCCGGTTCGGCAAGCCTTGTGGGTAGCCTGGGTCGAGGTCGCCGTCCTGGAGGCTCCGCAGAACGTAAATAGAAGAACGTGCTCATGCCCGGAATATCTAACGGGGTGAAGGTCAATCGCCACCAGGCAGCGCAGGCCGCGATGGTGGAAGAGCAGGTCGAGCCAATAATCGTCGCCGCCTATCCGCAGCGGATACTGGCGGCGGATGAAGCCGGAGTCGCTGCCGAGTTCGGTGCGAAACTGCTGGAGGTTGGCGATAATGGCGGCCGCCAGATCCTTTTCCGAATACGCATCTTTGAGGCCGGGGAAATCGAGCAGGTAAGGGTCCTTAAAGGCGTCTTCGTAGCGCACTATCTCAACCGGGCCGCGCTGCTTTTCGAGGCGCACGAGGGCGCGCGTGGCGCGGGCGAGGACCACCCGCTCAAACAAGGCGCGCTCAATCTGACGCTGAAGCTCGCGGGTCGCCCACCGTTGCGAAGCCGCTTGCTCAAAGTAGAATGCGCGCTTCAAGTCCGCCTCCACGCCGAGCAAGGTGCGGTAGTGGGTCCAGCCAAGGTGGCAGTGCTTCGCGAAATCGATGGTGAGGCGGTGTTCGGATTGGGCCACCCGTGGTGGCAAGATCTTGGTGGCGGAAGATTTTACAGCCACTGGCTGCGAAATCTCAAAGGCCTCGAAGAACCGGCGCATGTCCTTCAAATTACTGTGCGAATACCCGCTTCCGTATTCGCGGATGAGCACTTTTGTCAGACCACGGAAGAGTTGCTCACCGTATCCGACCCGCTTCTGATTCGTCTGGATGTCCTCGGTGATGACGCGCCCCACATGCCAGTAGAGCCACACAAGCGTCAGGTTGGCCGTGAAAACGACGTGCTGGCGGGATGCGCCAATGAGCGATTGGATTTGGGGCAGGACGCGCGAAAGGCCGGTCGTGTCCCAATCGGCGGCCGGGCGTCTGGCGAGAACCGGTTTCATGGTGCGTCGTCCATAAAGAATGATCGTCGAATCATGCTCGGTTAGGAATAAAGTTGCATCATAAAAAAGTCAAAAAAGTCAGGCGGCAGGTTGGGCGGTTGCAGGCTTCGTTTCTCATGCGGGCCCGGTGCCCACACCGGGCGGCTCCCGGAGCTCGCCCCTCCGAAATGTTGGAACTTAGACAACGCCATCTACTCCGTCGGTCGCTGCCCTCCGTTTCCCAATTTGCGTTTATTCAACTGCCCCTTCAAGTAGGTATCTTCGGGCGCCTGTCTCCAGGCGGAGAGCCATAAGTTGCCCAGCATCCGGCCGCCTTTTCCCAGTTGGTTTTCGAGAAAGGCCCGGCCTTCCTGGTTGATCTCACCCTGGGCCGATAATTTGCCTTCTTTATCCAACTGGTAGAGCGGTTCCACTTGTTGGTGCTGCTCGACGATGAAGGCAACCACCGCCCGAAAGACATCCTCGCCTTTGCCCGCGCTACCCACGACGACCGCCGGGCGCGCCAGCACCCGCAAGTCGCGGGTGCGAAACCCGCCGGTCTTCAGGAAGTATTCACCATCGATCCAGCGGTGTATAACCGTGTTGGTGGAGTAGTGGCGGGGATGGTCGCCGATCCAGCCATGGTGATGAACGGTGGTGTGGAGCGGTTGGGCGGCGTCGCCGACGAAATGACTCAAGACGCCCATCACATAAAGGATGTTCTGTTGCGCGTTGGCCACTTCTTCCGGGGTGCCGTTGGCTTCGAGCGCCTTGAGATAGGAGAAACCGGACTTTAATCTCGCGAAATTCTCCGCGATGGCCCAAGGCAGGAAGCCCACCAGTTCCCGCGTGTGATCTTCGTTCCGGGCGGGATCGATGGCGG
>JADGRT010000082.1 GCA_017880715.1 Verrucomicrobiia bacterium
GACTTGGCACACCCAGGCCACGGTCCCAGCGTTGAAACGCTGGGCTATTTTCAGCCATCCCTCCGGGATGACGGCGTTGAAATCCTAGTGACATTGGACTGGAAAGTCGCCAAACCGGCAGACTGGTTGCGGTTTCGGAACAACCTCGACAAGGCACGAGTGAGGAAATAGTTTGCACCCGATTCATATGCGTCGCGCCCATGAACCGAAAAACTAAAGATCGCCTGGTTGATGCGGGGTTGATCGTTCTGTTTCTAGCCATCGTTTCCGCGTGTGCCTGGCTTATCCTCAAAGCCATGACCCGATGGACCGTGGAGGGGTTGGGCTAGTAGCTCGTTTAAAATATCCATTTTTTGTAGGAGGCGAGGTAACGAGACTCACATTTCTTCAGAAACGAAGATTTATTTAGAGACTCCTCACGTCGTCTCCTACTTTATTAACGGGCGGTTAGCGTTCCACCAACCGCTTGTAAGCCAGGATGCCGTCCACAATGGCTTGGGCCAGCTTTCGGCGGTGGATGGGATTTTCGATCCGTTGGGCCTCGGCCGGATCGGACATAAACCCGCCTTCGATCAAAATGGCCGGCATCGTGGCGTTCTTTAGCACGGCGTAGCGGGCGTGGCGGACGCCGCGATCCTCGACGGTTAGGCTCCGCACAATGGATTTCTGCACCAGGAAGGCCAGGAGCATGTTGCGGACATTGTTGCGGTTGCCGAGATAGTCGCGGCGGGCGTCCCCACTGTTGCCACTGGCGGAGGGGGCGCCGGCGGGCGGGAGGCAATAAATTTCCACGCCCCGCACGTTTGCTCCGTGAGGGGCCGCATTGTAATGCAGGCTGAGATAGAGGTCGGCGCGGTTCTTTTTGGCGATGTCGGGGCGCTGGTCCAGATCCACAAACTTGTCGGTGGTGCGGACCAGCACCACTTTCAGAGGCGTCTTTTCCAGCAAGCTGCGGATTTCTTTGGCGAGCAGCAGGGTGTGAAGTTTTTCGGGTCCCTTGCCTTCCTCATTGCCGGGGTCTTTGCCGCCGTGTCCGGGATCGAGAACGACGGTTCGCAGGGGAGTTTTGTGAAAATTTTTGGCGGGATAAAGCACCGGGTACAAGACGTTTTTTAGGTCAACCCCGGCGATGAAAGCCGATCCGTTTCGGACCGCAACCGCGTAGGACAACCAAACCACGACGCCATTGATTTCCGCGCGGCGCGAATCGACTTTGAAGGTTAAAGCCGCCCGGCGGTTGGTCAGGCGGATTTCATCGCTTGGGGCGGGCTCGACCCGCTTGAATTCCCGTTCCTCGGCCCAGCGGTTTAGCTGGACGTAGTCCTGGCCGTAAAGCTTGATGATTCTAGGTTGGGGCAAAGGGGTGGGAGCGGGAACGGCCGCCCACAACCGAATGGACCCCAGCAGAAAGAGGGAAACGAGCCAAAGGCGGCCGGAGGCGAATACAGAAACCCGTAGCAGCGGACGTGCGTCCGCTCTAATATGCCGGGGCAAAAGAGTGAGCGGACACACGTCCGCTGCTACCTGATTCAGGGCAAGAGGCATCGGCCAGCGCACTTTGGAGAACCGGCCCGGCTAGTTCAAGCCAAATGAGCCAAGGTCTTCGGTGAAAAAAGGCGCCAACCGAGTGAAAACCGTTGACGCGGGTCGGGGCCATTACCTAGATTTGGCGGGTTGGATTGCGGATGAATATTCACGAATATCAAGCCAAGCAGCTTCTGGCGCAACACGGCGTTGCGGTGCCGCCCGGAGGCGTCTGTTCGACCGCGGAAGACGCCCGGTCGATCGCCCTTAAACTCTTTGCCGAAGGCCATAAACGGGTCATCGTCAAGTCGCAAATTCATGCGGGTGGCCGAGGCCAGGGCATTTTCAAGAGCGGACTGAAAGGCGGCGTCAAGCTTGGCCAAAGCGCGGCCGAGGTTTACGCCCACGCCAAGGCCATGCTGGGACAGATCCTGGTGACGCAGCAGACGGGACCGGAGGGCCGCCTCGTCAGCTTGGTGCTGGTCGAGAGCGCGCTCGCGATCGACCAGGAACTGTTCGTGGCGGTGGTTTTGGACCGCAGCCTTTCGCGGCCGGTGATGATGGTTTGTCCGTCCGGCGGCGTGAACATCGAAGCGGTGGCCGCCCAAACGCCGGAGCTCATTACCCGCGAGGTCATCGATCCGGTGATGGGCATGATGCCGTATCAGGCGCGCAAGGTGGCGCTGGCGCTGGGCTTGAAAAGCGAATTGCTGCCCGCGGCGACCAAACTCCTGTTGGGGGTGTATCGCACCTGGTGGGAGTGCGAAGCGACGCTGGTCGAAATCAATCCCCTCCACGTGGTGTCGCATCTGAACGGCGACCAGAGCCTGGTGGCCGTGGACGGCAAAATCGGGCTCGATGACAACGCGCTTTACCGGCATCCGGAGCTGCTGGCGCTGCGGGATTTAGCGGAAGAATCCGCCCTCGAAGTTGAGGCCAGCAATTACAACCTGAGCTACATCAAGCTCGACGGCAATATTGCGTGCCTGGTCAACGGCGCGGGCCTGGCGATGGCGACCATGGACATTATTCAGCATTACGGCGGCCGGCCGGCCAACTTCCTCGATGTGGGCGGCGGCGCCCGACAGGAGCAGGTGACAGCGGCTTTTAAAATCATCCTGAGCGATCCCAGCGTGAAGGCGATTCTGGTGAATATTTTCGGCGGCATCATGCAATGCGACATCATCGCCCACGGCCTGGTGGCGGCCGTGAAGGAAAACCGGCTGACGCTGCCGCTGGTGGTCCGGCTCGAAGGCACTAATGCCGATAGGGGCCGCAAGATTCTCAAGGAATCCGGCCTCGAGGCGATGGGTGCCGGGTCGCTGGCCGAAGCGGCGGAAAAAGTGGTTAAGACCTTGCTGAGGTGAGGCTCAACCCTGCTAATGTGGATTGATTTATGTCGATTTTAGTTCAGGCGGACACGCGGGTGATGGTGCAGGGCATCACGGGCCACTTCGGCTCGTTGCACGCGCGTTTGAGTTTGGAGTATGGCACCCGGATTGTGGGTGGCGTGGTGCCGGGCAAGGGCGGACATTCGTTCGAGAAGAATGTGCCCATTTTCAACACCGTCAGCGATGCCAAACGCGAAACCGGAGCTTTGGTTTCCGTCGTGTTTGTGCCGCCGCCTTTTGCGGCGGATGCCATCCTCGAGGCGGTCGATGCGGAATTGGACCTGGTTGTTTGCATCACGGAATTCATCCCCATCCAGGACATGGTAAAAGTGAAGCGGGCCATGACTGGCCGCCAGACGCGCCTGTTGGGGCCGAATTGCCCCGGCATTGTGACTCCGGGCACGGGCAAGGATTCGCACGGCGGTTGCCGCATCGGCATCGCCCCCGGTTACATTCACAAGCAAGGACACATTGGCGTCGCTTCCCGGAGCGGCACGCTGACCTACGAAACCGTGTGGCAATTGACGCAGCGCGGTATGGGCCAATCCACCTGCGTGGGCATCGGCGGCGATCCGGTCCACGGAACGTCCCACCTGGAGATCATCCAGATGTTTAACGACGACCCGGACACGCACGGGATCATCCTGATCGGTGAAATTGGCGGAACGGACGAGGCGGAAGCGGCGGCGTGGATCAAACAGCACTGTCGGAAACCGGTGGCGGGATTCATTGCGGGCGCCACCGCGCCGCCAGGACGCCGAATGGGGCATGCCGGCGCCATCATCGATAGCGAAAAATCCACGGCGGCGGCTAAAATTGCGGCGTTCAAAGAGGCCGGCATTGCAGTGGCAGCCACCCCATCCGTCATTGCCGAAACCCTGTTGAACATCATGCCGCCCGCGAGGCGAAGCCGGAAGCGGTCCCTGGTGGGGACGAAGCCGCCCGGCAAAGTATCGGCGCCGAAAGGCCGGACCAAGCGGGACCGGTAATGGGGCGGGGCCGCCCGGTCGGCGGTTGGGGTTGGGAAGACGACGGCGTGCGGTTTCTTCCCAACCGTTTTTCGGACAACCCTGAAACAATCGAGGGACGAGCACGGTTTTGTCGCTGGACTGCCTTATATGAGCTGGATCGATTGGATATTGAATCTGGCTGGTTGGCTGCTTTGGTTGAAGTGGCGGTCCGTGACGTTTGAGTCAGTGACTCAACCCATCGGGGTGTCCTTGGCTGGCACGCTCAGGCGGGCCGAGTCCCGGCCTTCCCGGCGTTCTTTTCCCCTGCTGTTCCTGGCCGTGCTCCTGGGCCTGCGCGCCGTTTTTTACTGGCATATAGGTTCGGCGATGAACTGGATGCCCAATCTTCAACTGGGATCCGTGGTCATTGGGTTCCGCAGCGACTATTTTGGCCGCATGCTGCTTTTTTCCCTGTTGAGTTTTGGCCAGTTGCTGGCGGTGTTTTACTTGTGGCTGCTCCTGCTTTCGGCCCTGGACCGCCCCCAGGCCACCCCCGACAACTTTCAAAAACTGGTCCGGCTGCACCTGGGCTGGGTGGCCCGCTGGCCCCGGGCGATAAAGCTCCTGCTGCCGCTGTTTGCCGGGACGCTGGTATGGGTGCTCCTCCAGTATTTGCTGGTGCTCGCCGGTTTGATGCCGGCCCCGCGATCGCCCCTTCATTTGTGGGAGCAAGCGTTGGTGATGGGGTTGGGATCTTACCTGGCCTGGAAATTCCTGGCAGTAGGGTTGCTGCTGGTCCATTTGCTCAACAGCTATGTGTACCTGGGGAATGGCCCTTTTTGGAACTACGTGAACAACAACGCCCGCCAGTTGCTGCGGCTGCTGGCCTGGCTTCCGCTCCATGCCGGCCGGGTGGATTTTGCCCCCGTGGGGGGGATTGCACTGGTGTTTGGCCTCGCCGAGTTGGGCGCGTGGGGCTTGACGCGGTTGTTCGAAATGCTGCCGTTGGGAGGTTAATCCTATGAAACCAAAATCTGGAAAGAAACAAGTTGTCCGGGGCCAGCCTTCCTGGCGGCTGGCCGCCGACCGGGTGGAAGCTTACGTCACCGAGCTGGGCGGACAGGTCGGGCCGGTGACCTTCCAGCTCAAAGGCAAAAAGGTGCGGCCTTTTTCCGTGGCGCCCTGGGTCGAGGAAAAAACCGATCCCCTTCTGCCGCCGATCTTAAAGGTCCTGCGCGGTGATTTCTTCTGTTTGCCCTTCGGCGGCAATGCGACACCCTATCGTGGCGAACGTCATCCCGTTCACGGCGAAACCGCCAATGCGCGGTGGCGCTTCGAATCTTTGGAAGCGAATAAGGAAGCCGGTTGTCTTCACCTGAGCTTGAACACCCAGACCCGCCCAGGCCGGGTGGATAAACGGATATTTGTCCGGCCGGGGCACACCGCCGTTTATTGCCAGCATACCCTGTCGGGCATGAAGGGGCCGATGAACCTCGGACATCACGCCATGCTGCGGTTTCCCGACCGGCCCGGTTGCGGGGCGATCTCCACGAGCCGGCTGGTATTTGGACAGGTGTTTCCCTTCCCGTTCGAGCGACCGGAAAACCGCGGCTATTCGCTGCTGAAAATGGGGGCGACGTTTGACTCCCTGGAGCGCGTGCCCACCGTCACCGGCGAGACCGCCGATCTGACGCGGTATCCGGCGCGCCGGGGTTTCGAAGATCTGGTCTTGGTGGTCAGCGATGACCAACTGCCGTTTGCGTGGACGGCGGTGACTTTCCCGGCGGATCGCCACGTCTGGTTTGCGTTAAAGAATCCCCGGATCTTGCGGGAAACCATCTTTTGGATTTCCAACGGCGGACGCCATTACCCGCCCTGGAACGGACGGCATGTGAACGTGCTCGGACTGGAAGAGGTAACCTCCTTCTTCCATTTGGGATTGGCGGAGTCGGCCCGGAAGAATTCGCTTGTCCAACGGGGTTATCCGACTTGTCTGAAGTTAAATCCCCAAAAGCCGCTGGTCATTCCGTACCTCATGGGCATGGCCGCGGTGCCGGCTGGCTTCGACCGGGTGGCCCAAATCGAAGCGGCCGCCGATCAACGATCGATCACGCTGGTTTCGACCAGCGGCAAACGCGTCGCCACGCCTTTGGCACTGGAGTTCTTAGAGCCCTAACAGATTCCGAGTTCCGGATCCGGTGAAGCGTGCCCGCGCGCTGACTGCGACCGAGGCGCTCGGTCCAGGAAGCGATGGCGGATGACTGGGCGGACGATTTCGTCACGGTCCGTTCGATGCCAACTCCACCGCGTTACCGTCGCAGCCGCTGACAGGCCTTTTTAACGATCCAGCCCGAGCGGACCAGGGCTTGTTCAGCCGCTTCAGCCTTGACGCCGGTGAGCGTCTGAACCATGCGCACCGCCCGAAGGCGCAGCTTGGTGTTGGATGGATGGACATCCACCATCAGGTTGCCGGTCACCTTTCCGAGCCGCACCATGGCCAGCGTTGTAAAGAGGTTCAGGATTATTTTAGTGGCGGTGCCCGCCTTAAGGCGCGTCGATCCGGTAAGCACCTCCGGACCGATCGCCGGCGCAATCACCACGGTCGGCCGGTTCGCGCGCGCAATGGCCATCGTGGGGTTGAAGCAAAGCAAAACGGTCGCCGCTCCGCTCCGCTTGGCTTGGCGCAAGGCGCCCCAGACAAAGGGAGTCCGGCCGCTGGCCGCAATGCCGACCACGACATCGCGCGCGCCCACCGCTCGAAACCGAATCGCTTCGGCTCCGGCCTCTCCATCATCCTCGGCTCCTTCGATGGCCTGCCACAACGCGCGTTGTCCGCCCGCAATAATCCCTTGCACCTGATCGGGCGGCGTGCCGAAAGTGGGCGGACATTCGCTGGCGTCCAGAACTCCCAATCGCCCGCTGGTACCGGCGCCGACATAGAACAATCGTCCGCCCCGCTTGAACGCGCGCACGATCAGCCTGAGCGCCCGTTCGATCTTCCGGCGTTCGGCCAGAATAGCCGGCGGAACCTTTGCCTCCTCGCTCAGCATCAGGCGAATCGCTTTGTCGAGCGGCATTCGATCCAGTTTCATCGAACGCGGATTCCTCTGCTCGGTCGGCGAGAGGGATGCCGGGGAAGATCTCTGGAGGTCCGGACTTTCCAACATTTGCTTGGCCAACGCCACCGCTCCCCATGCGCCCTCGCGTCGCAGCGACACGATTCGAGCCCGGGGCCAAAGCCGCCGCACCGCGCGTCCGGTCCATTGCGCAAAGTGTGGCTGCTTGAGCAAGGTTCCACCGGCGAATACGAATTGAACAGCCTCGGCTTTCCTGGCCAATCGCCGGGCACAGGCCACCGCATCGGCCGCCAACCGTTCGGCCGCCTCGGCCAGTATCTCCGCCGCCATTTTATCGTGATTTTTCCAGGCCGCAAACACCTCGACCGCCAGGTCGGCGATGTCGGTTTTGGAGGCCGATTGAATCCAGACGGTCAATTGATCGGGTTCATTGAGCAACAAAACCCGCAGCAGGCGCTGCCCCAACTGCGGCCAGGCTCCGCTGCGATCGAAAGCGCACAGCACCCGCTTGAGCGCATTAAGCGCGATTTCGTAGGCGCTGCCGCGATCGCCAAGCAAATGTCCCCAACCACCGGCCTTGGCCGTCCGGCCATCGGCCGCCCGGCCATAGCAACAGGAACCGGTGCCACTCAGCACCAGCACCCGCACCCGAGGCGGCTTGGCGCTCGAAGTCGCGGCGGCGGCCAGGGCGGTTTCCAGATCGTTCGTCGCCAGACAGGGTGTGCCGGGCCACACTTTCGCCGCCGCTGCCCGAATGCGCGCCCGGTCGGATTCCGTGCTTGCCCCGGCCAGACCGATGGCCACCGCCGCCGGTGACGGCAATTGCTCCGCCAGCGATCGAAGCTGAAACCGAAGTTGCGCATCGGAAATCAAACGCAGGTTGGCTGCGCCGGCCTCGAGCCGCCGCCCAGGCGTTCCCGGCGCATCCGCCAAGATTGCCACCGTGCGCGTGCCTCCACCTTCGATCCCGAGAAAAAACGGACCAGCTCCAGTTCCATCGGAATCCTGAACTTCGGATATACGAACTGCTTGTGACATGGCTTCAACTTAAAATGAGCCTCGTGACCTCGTCTCCTACCTTTCAGGAATTTGCCTTGCGCTTTTGGAGCGCGGACATTCTTGTCCGCCTCTTCGTTCCGGTCAACGGAAAAGCGGACAAGAATGTCCGCGCTCCGACTAAAGTGAGATACGCCCATTTCGCGCGTGACCCGCCACGATTTTCCTGGCACTTTGGCGGTGTGACATTAAGCGAAGCCAATGCCTTGCTGGAGCGATTCCGCGAGGGGAAAGTCGGCCAGGAAAAGGTGCTGCAAGCCTTCCAGACTGCCCCGCTGGCGGAGTTGGGGTTTGCCCAGGTCGATACTCATCGCGGCCTGCGAAAGGGTTTCCCCGAAGTTATTTACGGCGCCGGCAAAACACCGGAACAAGTCGTCCAAATCGCCGCCAAGATTCTCGAACAAAGCCCCTGCGTTCTGGCCACCCGCGTCACGCCTGAACAAGCGCAACTTTTCAAACAACGGTTTCCCGGGGCCATTCATCATGAAATGGCCGGGTGTTTGACCATGGAAAAAACGCCACTACCCAAACGCCCCGGCCGCATCGCTGTCCTTTGCGCCGGCACCAGCGACCTGCCAGTGGCCGAGGAGGCCGCCGTCACGGCCAACATCATGGGCAACCAAGTGGATCGATTGTTCGACGTCGGCGTGGCGGGCTTGCATCGCTTGCTCAACCGGCTCGATTTAATTCAATCGGCCAACGTGCTCATCGTGGTGGCCGGCATGGAAGGCGCCTTGCCCAGTGTCGTGGCGGGACTGGTATCCAAACCGGTCATTGCCGTGCCGACCAGCGTGGGTTACGGCGCCAGCTTCGGCGGCATCGCCGCCCTGTTGGGTATGCTCAACAGTTGCGGCAGCGGCGTTACCGTCGTCAATATCGACAACGGCTTCGGCGCCGGTTATGCCGCCAGCCAAATCAATGCCTTGGCGCATGATCGGGGTGGGGACAGCCTGTCCCCACTGAACAATCATCCATGAAAACACTTTATCTCGACATCTTCAGCGGCATCAGCGGCGACATGTTTCTGGGCGCGCTTATCGACCTGGGTGTGAATTCTGAGCAACTCCGGCAGGAACTGGCGAAGCTCGAGCTCGATGGCTACCATATCCACGCGGGCAAGGCACAACAGTCGCAAATCCAGGGGGTGAAGTTCGATGTGTACGTGGAATCGGAACACGAGCATCAGGAGCATGATCCAGAGGCTCCCGATCACCATGGACATCATCATCACCCTGACGCCGGTGGCGACGCCGGTGGCGACGCTCATCCGCATGTCCACGAGCAGGCGCCCGCCCACCGGCACGGCCGCAACTTTGCGCAGATTAAGGCCCTAATTCAGGCCAGTCCATTTTCGGACTGGGTCAGGCAAAAGGCCGTGGCGGTCTTCGGGCGCATCGCCGTTGCGGAGGGAAAAATCCATG
>JADGRT010000459.1 GCA_017880715.1 Verrucomicrobiia bacterium
CCCATGTTAAACACCTGGTAAAGCTCATTCTCCGGCACGCCGCCCTTGGCTTGAATCAGTTGGAAGATCGGCAGCACCTCCCAGGCGCCCTTGCGGATGATCACGTCGCACCGTTTCGGCAGCACCCGCGGGATGTTATCCACAAATCCACCGCCCGTGATATGTGCGATGCCCTTGAGCGCGGGCTTGCGCCGCGCCGTCCCGACGCCGTTTAGTTTCCGCAGCAATTGCTGCACCAGCGGGCCGTAACTGACATGGACCTTGAGCAATTCGTCGCCGATGGTGTTGCCCAGTTCCGCCACGCGGCTGGTCGGCTTGAGCTTCATCCGTTCGAAAAAGATCTTGCGAGCGAGCGAATAGCCGTTGGTGTGCAATCCGCTGGACGCGATGCCAATCACCGCGTCGCCCGGCCGAATGGCCTTGCCATCGAGCATGGCCTTCTTTTCCACCACGCCTACGATGGTCCCGCTCAAGTCGTATTCGCCGGGCTGGTAGAAACCGGGCATCTGCGCCGTCTCGCCGCCAATCAGCGCGCAACGGTTTTCGGTGCACGCCTTGGCAAAGCCGGCGATCAACTGCTCGAACACGCGGGGCTCGAGTTTGCCGGTGCCGATGTAATCGAGGAAAAAAAGCGATTCCGCGCCCAGCACCGCGATGTCGTTGACGCAATGATTGACCAGATCCTGCCCCACGGTGTCGTGCCGGTCCATGGCGAAGGCCAGTTTGAGCTTGGTGCCGACGCCGTCGGTGCTCGAAACCAGCACGGGCTGGCGGTATTTCTTGACGTTCAAGGCGAACAACCCGCCGAAGCCGCCCACTTTTCCCAGAACTTCCGGACGATGGGTGGCGGCCAGGAGCTGGGGTAGGTTGGCTTTGACGCGATTGCCCAAATCGATGTCCACGCCCGCGAGGGCATAAGCTTTCGGTTTCACAGTTTAGAGCAATTTGATTTGCAGTTCATCCTTCGCCAGGGCGTCACCCAGGCCGATCACCCGGTTTCGTCGCCGCTCGATGAGGTACTTATCGACGAGCGGATCGTACGGCACCGGGTACTCGCCATTGTAGCAGGCCATGCAGAACTGGTCCGCCGGCTTGCCGGTGGCCTTGACCATTCCGGCCTCCGACAGGTAGGCCAGCGAATCGGCGTTCAAATACTTGCGAATTTCTTCCAACGAATAATTGGCCGCCATCAGCTTGCTGCGGTCGGGAAAATCGATGCCATAAACGCAGGGATTCCGGTGGGGCGGACAGCTTACCCGCACATGAACCTCCTTGGCCCCGGCTTCCTTCAGGTTGTTGACACGCGCCTTGAAGGTGGTTCCCCGCACAATCGAGTCATCCACAATCACCACCCGCTTGTCTTTGACCAGTTCCTCGATCAGGTTGAGCTTCACGCGCACGTTGAAATCGCGGATCAACTGCGATGGCTGCAAGAAGCTGCGGCCGACGTAGTGGTTACGCACAAAGGCCATTTCGTACGGAATACCGGATTCCAAGGAGAAACCCAGCGCGGCGCAGTTGCCGCTGTCGGGAACCGGGATTACCAAATCCGCATCGGTCTGCGTCTCTCGCGCCAGTTGACGTCCCATCTCCACCCGGACTTTATAAACGCTACGCCCATTCAGGGTGCTGTCGGGACGCGCAAAATAGACATACTCAAAAATACAGAAAGCCTGGCGCGTATGCTCGGGGAAAGCCTTGATACTGCGCAGGCCGCTCTCGTTGATGATGACAATCTCGCCCGGCTCCACGTCGCGGATAAACTGGGCATGGATCAAATCCAGGGCGCACGTCTCGCTGGCAAGCACATACGCATCGCCCACCTTGCCTAGCGACAACGGACGGAATCCAAACGGATCCCGCACGCCGATCAGCTCCTGTTCGGTCATGATGATCAGCGAGTAGGCCCCCTCGATCTGCCGCATGGTTTGGACGAGATTGTTTTCCCGGGCTCCTACGGTCGGTTGGGCCATCAGATGCAGGATGATCTCGCTATCGACCGTGGTTTGGAAAATCGACCCGCGCAGCTCGAGTTCGTCGCGGAGCCGGGCGGCGTTCGTCAGGTTGCCGTTGTGCGCAATGGCGATCTGGCCGCAGGCGCAATCGACCGTGAGCGGCTGGGCGTTGCGCGGATGCGACGAACCGGTCGTGGAATAGCGGGTATGCCCCACCGCGATGTGGCCGACCAGGTCGTGCAAACTGTCGCCGCGAAAAACCTGCGACACCAGCCCCATGCCTTTATGGCTGCGAAACTGTTTGCCATCCGACGTGACAATGCCGGCGCTCTCCTGTCCCCGATGTTGCAGGGCATAGAGGCCGTAATACGTCAGCTCGGCGGCATTGGGATGGCCGTAAATGCCAAACAGGCCGCAGTAGTGTTTAGGATAATCCAGCACCGGATTGCTCATCTCGCGCACCGGACCATTCCAACAGAGGAAAACGTACTTGGGCAAGCCCCGAATGGCGCTTAAATAATGCAAAGTGGCAGAGGCGTCCCGCCTCTGGCTAAGCGGCGGGACGCCGCTTCCACCTTGAGAAGTGGCGTTACTTAAGCGCCATTCGGG
>JADGRT010000460.1 GCA_017880715.1 Verrucomicrobiia bacterium
GAGGGCTGAGTTAAACGAGGCCCTGATATTGCTGGGAAAAGTGAAGTGGGGCTCCCGGAGCTCGCCCCTCCGAAATGCGGGAACTTATGCAACGATCTACAGGGCCAAGATTCGAGAGATTCTTACATCCTGTTAATCATGTTCATCCTGTCTTTATGATCTTGTTTTTCGGGAGAAATCCCCGTCCTACGGCAGGGGATGCTCGAGGGCGTTGATTTCGACCTGGTTGTTGGTGCCGATGAAGGCTTGGCCTTGGATTTGCGCTCCACCGCCGATTGGGAGTTGGTTGGACTGCAACTGCGCTTTTGCGGCCGCTTGATTGTTCGCCACCGAAGGAACGGTTCGATTGCCAATGTTGTTGGCCGCCTGTGAAGGCGCGCTGGCCGTATTCATGTAGTTGCCGCTAAATACCACCCTCTGGTTCAACGTGCGATTGGTGCCCACCGCCCGGAAATTGTAGGAGGCAGCCGATGCGTCGTTGTCGATGGTCTGGCCCATTCCCGCATTCGCCGCTGCCGCCGGTTGCACTGCCGGAGCCTGCGTTAACACGCCCGACGCGCTCACCGCCCGGCGATTCTCGGCGAGATCCTTCGGCGCCTCCGCTGGAGCGATGCGACCTTCATAGACCGATCCATCGGCATCGACAATGCGGATCTGGCTGCCCGTTTGTTCCAGCTCAAAGGAATTCAGGACGGGCAATTCCGCCGGCGAGTTGAAATTGCGACGGTACCGGCTGCGGACATCCACATTGGAAAAGCGCAAACGAGTGTTGTCGATTTGTCTCGGGGCGTTGTTCGTTCCCTGGTCGTTCGACTTTTTCGCCTTGGATTCGATAGCGGCCAGGTCAAAACGGTCTTGGGGTGTTGCCGTTCCAGGGGCTGCGGGCTGGTTGGACGGGGACGTCTCCACCGAACCCTTGGTCGCACTCGCTTTAAGACCGGTCAGGCGGGCGCCATCCGTGCTCGGGGTCGCCAGCGTCACCGCCGCCTTCTCGCGACGTGACGCGCCTGATGGCATTGCTCGCGCCGGCGCGGTGTTTAATGGCGCCGGTGTCGATGCCGGTGCCGGCGCGGGAGCTGCCAAACCGTATCGGCGCATTTGCATGGTTTCCGATTCGCGCGGGACGGGCCTGGCCGCAGGGGCTGCCATGGGGGCCATGGAAGCTGGCGGCTTCGTCATGGCGTAATCCTTTGCGTTCGTTGCGGACACTGATTCTTTGGCGGGCGCGGCTGCCGGCGGCGGAAGGGGTCTTTCATCCTCAACTTTGGCCGGCGAGCGATCGACGGTCTCCTGTTTGGCCAACGCAAGCCGTTGATCGGAGCGCGCGTCCATCGAGCCAACCTGAGGTATCGGGGGATTGGGCGCCCTGAGGACCAGCATAATGACCACCGAACAGGCAAAAATAGCGCTCCCCCAGGCCAGACGCGGCCACCAGCGTTCAAACCAGAGCCTGTTGCCAGTGGTTGCGGAGATGGATTCCACCGGACAGGTGCGAGCGGCCTCGGCCAACAGCATCTCGCGTGTGGCTGGATGCAACTCGAATGGCGCGCCTTGCTCCCGCCGGCGCTGGTCGGCGCAGGCCTTGAGCCATTCTTCCATGTTCCGGTTGTTTTCAGGCGGCATCATAGGGTTAGACGGAAAGCGACGAGGATTTCTCCGGCGAAAGCAAATTCCGGGCAATCTGCTCGAGGCGGTCCAGGCATTTGCTAAGCCGGGAACTGACGGTCTTGGGATTCAAGGCCAGCTCGTCGGCAATTTCCTCGTAGCTCAAGTCGCCAAAGTACCTAAGCTCGATCGTTTCCCGGCACGGCTCGCCCACCTGATCCAGCGCCTGACGCAATAGGCCCATGCGCTCGGCGTTCAGCAGCAGGGTATCGGGGCCGGGCGCGGAACTGGGTGGATCGATGACCGTGCCGTTTTCGGGATCTTCCGCCTGGAGCGAGATGGGCTTCTGTCCCCCGCCGCGTTTGGCGGCCTGCTGGCGTTGGCGATAATCCCGCGCCTTGTTGGCGGCAATGCGAAACAGCCAGGTTTGCAGGCGGCTCTTTCCACGGAATGAATTCAAGTGCTTGATGACGGTCAGAAACGTTTCCTGACAGATCTCTTCCACATCCTCCCGGCTAAAATCCGGCGCCAATTGAAAGACAAACCGGCCCGCCGCCGCGTAGTGTTGATTGAACAACTCCTCCCACGCCGCTGCTTCGCCACGCTGACAACGGGCGATCAAGGTTGCCTCGGGATCGGACTGCATGCGGAACAAGGGTTTACTGTATCAGATCGGATTTGGCGAGCACCTTGTTACTCCACCACGGGGCAGTCCAGGGCCAATTCATGAACCAAAAAAAGTAGGAGACGAGGTGACGAGGCTCTGATTTTCCGATTAGGCGGCCTTTTATAACTTAAAATGAGCCTCGTTACCTCGTCTCCTACCTTTCATGAATTTGCCGTGCCGTTGGACAATGAGGTTGAAATTAAATTCGACAGGCGGCCTGCCTTGTGGCTGATTGGTGATACGATGAAGACTAAATTATTGACTGCGGTGTGTGTCTTGGCGATCTG
>JADGRT010000461.1 GCA_017880715.1 Verrucomicrobiia bacterium
GCCAATAAACGCATCAAAATGCGCGTCGAGCGCGGCTTTGTCCATCTTGTCGCTCTCCCATCCCAGACCCGGCGCGGGCGCGGGCCGCGTGTTGGCGCCCGTGCTGGTCCGGCCGAAACGCAGAATGGTCCAGCGGCCCTCCGGCACGTCCCAGCCCAGGCGGCCGTCGGCGCCCAGTTTGTCGGTCAGGTCCACGAGGCGATCCGAGGCTACGATCGCATCAAAAGGCACCGCGGGATAGTTCGCCGATGTCGGCAGGAAGGACTTGGTTCCCGGACGTGACGAGTACGGATGGCGGAGATAAAGCGCCTTCTCGTCGATGTCGGCAATGCGTTGCGTGTCGCTGGTTTTGGGAAATGCCAGCACCGCCACGTCGGCGTAAAAGTCATCCTTCGCTTTCAGCAAATCCGGCGGCAGCCCGGCGTTTCCGAAGTAGGGCGCTCGCGGAGCGGGGCGTGGAAGGGTTGAACTGAAGCGGGCCGGTCCCGTGACCTCAACGGCGCTGGCAACGATATGCTGCATGGATTGCTCCGGTTTGACCCACGGCCCGCCGCTGCCAGTGCAGCCTGGGCCGGCATTGAGGGCAACCTGCAGTCCCAGTCGCTCCGCCTCCCGGATGGCGTGCTTGAAGATCTGACGCCACTCTGGGCTCATGAATTTAACCGGTCCCCGTGGGATGCCCACGTCCACTTCCATGAACAGCACACCGCCGATGCCCGCGTCCTTCAGGGCCTCGAAGTCCGCGGTGATGCCCGCGCGCGCCAGGTTGCCATCCATGATGAAGTAGTAAACCCATGGCCGGGCCGAGCCGGGCGGCTGATGAAAGCCCTGCTCGAGTTCCGCCGCGGGGTTCGCAGCATTGCCTGGAAGACCAAGCCATGAAACGCTAAGGATGACGGCCGCAACCTGAACCGCCCAAATCGATCGGCGAAACATAGGAGTGTTTCTCGCTGATTATTCCACCTTGAAGCCCCTTCGCCAAGCCCGGACTTAGGCGGGTTCAAAATTCTTGCTTCATGAATGGCACGAGTCAGTGTATGAATAGCGCCATGAATTCAACCGCTGCTTTTTCGCGCCGGCATTTCCTTCGTCAGGGCGCCCGGCTGGCCGCCGCCGGCGTCGCCGCGCCTTATTTCATTCCTTCCGGGGTGCTGGCCGCCGATGGCCGTCCCGGGGCCAATGACCGTATTGGCATCGGCTTCATCGGCATTGGACGACAGGCCAGCGATCTGCTGAAACTGATGTTAAACCGCCCCGAAGCCCGGTTCGTGGCTGTGGCCGATGTGAATCTGAAACGGGCCCAGAGTGCCGCCGCCAAAAACAACGGCGTCGCCTTTCAGGATTATCGCCGCTTACTCGAGCGAAAAGATGTGGATGCCATCATCACCGCGACGCCCGAGCATTGGCGCGCGCTGATTTGCATTGCCGCCTGCCAGGCCGGCAAGGACATCTACGGCGAGAAACCCATGACGCTGACCATCCGCGAAGGCCGGTTGATGGTCGAGGCCGTGCGCAAATACCAGCGGGTTTTCCAAACCGGAAGCCAGCAGCGCTCGATGTGGGCCAACCACGTCGGTTGCGAGCTGGTCCGCAACGGCGCCATTGGCAAAATCAAACGCGTCATCGCCTACAACTATCCCACATCGTGGGAATGCGCGCTGCCAGCCGAACCGATCCCCGAGGGTCTCGACTGGGACATGTGGTGCGGCCCCACCGAGGTAGCGCCCTATAACAAGGATCTTTACCTGCCGCGCGCCAATCCGGGCTGGCTCTCGTTCCGGCCTTATTCAGGCGGTGAAATGACCGGCTGGGGCGCCCACGGCTTCGATCAGGTGCAATGCGCCCTGGGCATGGATGAAAGCGGGCCGATCGAGGTATGGACGGAGGGGCCAAAGTTCAACCCGCCTAAATACACCGCCGCGGAACCGCAAGCGCGCGGCGACAAGCTAGGCAGCGAGCCCAAAGTGTTCTTTCGTTATCCGGGCGACACGGTGATGGAGCTGGCCAACGGTCCCATGGGCGGCGCCATCTTTATCGGCGAGAAAGGCAAAATCACCATCGACCGCGCGATTTGCCGGTCCGACCCGCCCGGGCTGGCCGAAGCCGCGCTGGACAAACGCCAAAATGGTTTCACCGAAAATCACCTCAAAAACTGGCTGGACTGCATCAAGAGCCGCCAGAAACCCATCGCGGACGTCGAGATCGGTCATCGTTCCGCCACCGTTTGTCATTTGGGCAACATCGCCCGCTGGACCGGCCGCAAACTGCGGTGGGATCCAGTGAAGGAACTCTTTCCGGACGATGCCGGGGCCAATCAATACCTGGATCGCCAACGGCGCCAACCTTGGGAATTGCCCAAGACGGTCTGACGGCCGGTTCCTGGGACGGAATTGACTGAAGGGTTGCGGAAAGGAGGGAGCCTCCCGCGGACGCGGTCACTCCAAGCGGGCCGGAGTCCCGCGCGCCTTTATCACCGCCTTTTGCGGACGGGGCCGCAAAAGTAACCGCCGGACAATCGCACCCCCCGGGTGCGCCGTTCGTGCGCGGCCGGCTGC
>JADGRT010000083.1 GCA_017880715.1 Verrucomicrobiia bacterium
GCGATGCGGATGCGCGTATGGCTGATTTTTTATTTCGGTAACCATGATGATTTGGAAACAGTTACAAGAGAGAAGGCTTTTGTGCGTTTTTTTGCGGCCATACCATCATAAAAGCCGCTCATCGAGATCTTCAGCAGGTTCCTTATCGCTGTCGATGCAACGAGTCAACCTGGCGGCTTGTTCCACGGCCGGGAATCCAACTTGGTCGGCGGTGGCGTCGAAGGCCATGAGGCAACGGGCCGCCATTCGGCCGCGATTTAGTTCGACGGTCTGCGCGACAGCCGACTCAAGCTGAGGGGGAAAAAGCGTGCTCCAACCCTTGCTTGAGTTGTCGCACGCTCTCGGCCACAGTCTTTCGATTGCCTTTGACGGTGAACAAATAGTCGGCCCCTTTTTCCTGCACGATAATTCGTGCCGTCTCGGTTTGGGTATGCATGGCATCGGCCGTGACGAGGGCTCCTTGGATATCGGCCTTTCTCAACAACGCTTGGGTGGCGGAAATTTCATTGGATTTCTCAGTGAAGAATAATTGTCGTTGACCACAGACGACTTTTGCGGCACGCAGATAACATGCCCTCCATGTAGTGCCGTTATTCTCGTTCCGAAGCGTGCCTCGGAATCGCTCACCCACGCTCCCTACTCGACGGTATGGCGGAATAGCATTGGCCATTGCTTGCGCGGCCACGCTTGTGTCTGGTGTTTTCATTGGTGGTTTCAGGATGCGCCATTATGCGGAATTCCGCATAAACACCATCTTAAGAAGTCCTTCCGTCGGGCCGGGGCGTCAACTCGGCCAGCAGGTGTTCGAGTTTTGGCGGCGACACCGGTTCGGCCGTGCCGAGTTCCTGGGCGAAGATGGAGACTTTGAATTCTTCCACCAGCCAGAAAAAGGTCTCCACCTTTGCCCGGGCGGTTTCCAGGAGCTTCCGGTTTTTCAACAGCGTGTGGCGGGCGGTCAGGAACGGTTGCACGCGTTTTAGCTTCTCGGCGTCCTTGGCCGGACTCAACGCCGCCCGCTCGGCGCGAATCCGCATCGCCTTCAAATATCGCGGCAATTGGGGCAACCGGGTGAACGCCAGGTAGCTCAGGAATTGGCGCGGCACTAGCAGGTTCAAATCCGGCAACAGACCCGGATAGGGCTTGCGGCAGAGCAGCAGCGCTTGCCGCAGTTGCAGGATTTCTCCGGTCACGGAAACCAGCGTTGGGACCAAGCCGGGCAACTGGTCCCGCACCCGGGCCACCATCGCCTGAAAAGCGGCAGCGGTTCTGGGTGGGCTCGGGGAAGGGGCGAGCAGATGGCGTTTGAGGTTTTCGAACGCGGATGTCTCGAGTTCCTCCGCCGGTCCCAGGGTGATGTAGAGATCCTTCCATTTGCCGATGGATCGCAGGTCCTTCTGCAACCAGGCCAGCTCGCGCTGGAGCACGCGTTCCGCCAGCCGCGGCACGCCGGCGGCTTGCGCCTTGAGCGCGTCCTCCGGATGGCGGAATAATCGCAGGCAGACCTCGCCCTCCTCGAACTGCAAGGCCGGAAACGCCGGCAAGGGAAAACCGGCGACATCCGACACCACGATGCCCTCGGGCAGATCGCCGAAGTTCCAATCGGTGAGCCCATACCGCTCCCATTGCTGCACCGCTGCTTGCCAGGCCTTGCTTTCGGCCGTGGTGTCGTGGTGCCGAAGTTTTTCCTTGAGTTCAGCCAGATCGCGGCCGACAGCCAGCGGCTTTTCCGTCTGGCCGAGGATTTCGAAACGCGGGCGCAAATGAGCTGGCAGGAGATGGGCCTGCCAGGCGGAGGACGGGACGCTTACGCCGTAGCGATGGCGTATTTGTTCGGTGAGCGCCGGAATCAACGAGCCGCCCTCGGGCCGCACCGTCTCAGCCAATTCCCTGGCTTTGGGCGGCAGCGGCATGAGTGGGCGCCGCAGCTCCTTGGGCAACGCCTGGAGCAGGTGAAGAATCCGGGGTTCGCGCAAACCGGGCACGGCCCAGTCCAACAGCGTTGGATCGATGACCTGGGCCAGCGTAAACGGCAGCTTCACCGTCACGCCGTCCTGTTCGTCACCGGGAGCGTACGCGTAGCTCAAAGCCACGGCCTGGTCGCCCACTGCCACCGCATCCGGAAACGCCTGCCCATCGAACGTGGCGCCCAGAGGCCCGAGCAAATCGGCCGCGTTGAAGCATAAAAATCGCGGATGCGTCGCATGTTTCGAGCGCAGCCAGCGATTCAGGTCGGGCACCGATGAAACACCTTCCACTTCTCGCGCATAAGCCTGGAAAAAGGTTTCATCCAAATCCGGCGCCACGCGATGCGATTGGCGCGTCTGCCAGATCTCAATCTTCTGACGCAATTGATGATTGTGCGCCAGGAATTGGTAGATCGCGGGCAGGCGCGTGAGATCGGGTTCGGGAGGATTCGAATCCGGCGATTCGAGCGCGCGCGAGGCGGTCCGTGCGGTCGTGTCGAGGGGTCCGGTGGGGGCACGTTTTTGCCGAGAGCCCTGCAGATGCTCGGCCAGCCCAGCCTCGACGAGCGCGCGGCGGATGAAAAGCGCGGTGGCCTCGGTTGGATTCACCGGGCCGTAGGCAATGGTTTGATCGAGCACCTCGAGACCTTTGAAAGTGATGCGTTCCCGCGCCAGCACCCGGCCGGTCGCGACGTCCCAGCGCGGTTCTTTCACCGTCCGCTGGCAGAGGTGGGGTGCCAGTTCCACAATCCAGACCGGATCGATCTCGGCCACGGTGCGCAAAAACAGGCGCGAGGTTTCCACGATCTCACCGGCCATCAGCCACTGCGGCTGGACGGGCTTGGGCCCGGCCGGTTTGGCCGGCGATTCCTGGCTGGATTTGGACTTCGCTTCCGGCCGTTGGAACAGACCCGAGCCGGGGAAGATCATCGCCTGGCGGTTGCCGCTTAACTGGTAGAGATTCCGTTCGGTCTTGACCGACACGTGTCCCCACAGGCCCGTCAGAATCGCCCGATGAATCGCCTCAAACGTGGCGTCCGCTGGGTTCTCGTTGAACCCGCCCAGGTCTTCGAGGGCGTCCTGCAATTGCGCGTGAATGTCGCGCCATTCGCGCATGCGGGGATAGGACAGGAAATGCTCGCGACAAAACTTGCGCGTCTGGTGCTGGGTTTTCAGCGACTCGAGGGTGTCGTGAAACGCGTTCCAGATATTCAGCAGGCTGATAAAATCGGAGCGCGGATGATGAAACCGGCGGTGGGCGGCATCCGCCGTGCCCTGGCGTTCGGCCGGGCGCTCGCGCGGATCCTGGATGCTGAGTCCGGCCGCAATGATCAACACCTCGTGGAGCGCCTTCTCCTTGTGCGCCTGCAAGATCATGCGGCCGATGGTGGGATCCACGGGTAATCGGGCCAGGTCCGCGCCGATGGGTGTCAACCCGCGTTCCGCGTCCAGCGCGCCGAGTTCCTGCAACAATTGGTAACCGCCCTGGATGGCTGGCGGCGACGGCGGGTTCAAAAACGGAAACGTTTCAATGTCGCCGAGCTTGAACGCCTTCATCCGCAGGATGACCTCAGCCAGGTTCGCGCGCTGGATTTCGGGCTGGGTGTAGGGTGGACGCGCCTGAAAATCCGCTTCCGAAAACAGGCGAAGGCACAACCCCTTGGCCACGCGTCCGCAACGGCCCTGGCGCTGGTTGGCGCTGCTTTGCGAGACCGGCTCGATGGGCAAGCGTTTGGTCCGCGTGCGGGCGTTGTACCGGCTGAACCGGGCCAGGCCGGTATCCACGACATACCGGATGCCGGGAACGGTGAGCGAGGTTTCGGCGATGTTCGTGGCGATGACAATCTTGCGCCGCCGCGAAGGCGCGAAGACGCGCTGTTGTTCGTCGGCGGACAAGCGTCCGAACAGCGGGATCAGCTCGACGGCGCCGAGGTTCCGTTGTTGCAAGGCGTCGCGGGTCTCCAGGATGTCGCGTTCGCTGGGCATGAAGACCAGCACGTCACCGGCCGCGGGCTCGCGGGTGAGTTCTTCCACGGCGTTGACGGCGGCATCGATGTAAGTGACGTCGCCCCCTTCGTCGGAGGGTTCATCGAAGGGCGCGTAGAGGGTTTCGACGGGATACATGCGGCCGGAGACCTCGATGATCGGCGCATCATTAAAGGCGCGGGAAAAGGAATGCGTATCGATGGTGGCGGAGGTGATGATGAGTTTCAGGTCGTCGCGCTTTGGCAGGAGCTGCTGCAAAATGCCCAGCAAAAAATCGATGTTAAGCGAGCGTTCGTGCGCTTCATCGATGATGATGACCTCATAATCGGCCAGGAACGGATCGCCCTGCGCCTCCGCCAGCAACATGCCATCGGTCATGAACTTCACATAGGTGGCCGGGCCGGTCTGATCCGAAAACCGGATTTTGCAGCCGACTTCGCGGCCCCATTGGAGATCGAGTTCCTCGGCCAGTCGTCGCGACAGGGATAAGGCGGCGATGCGGCGCGGCTGGGTGCAGCCGATCTGCGCCCGGACGCCGAAACCGGCCTCGAGGCACATCTTGGGAAGCTGCGTGGTTTTTCCCGAGCCGGTCTCACCGGCGACGATCAGCACCTGGTGTTTGCGAATGGCCTCGACGATGTCGGCGCGTTTCGCGGCGATGGGCAGTTCGGGCGGGTAGTGGAGGCGGGGCAGGCGCGCCTGGCGTTCCTGTCGGAGCGCGACCGAGTTTCGCGCTTCGGCGAGCCAGCTTTCGAGCGCGGTCGGAATCTGACCGCCGTGCCGCTGGCGGGCGAGCCATTCGGCCAGCCGCCAGCCGATCCGCAATTGGTCTTTCAACAGACCTTGGGGCAGCAGACGTTTCAGTTCTTCCAGGCGCGCAAGTTCCCTCATGAAAAGGCCATCGGCACGGCTTCTCGGTCACGCACGGCCACGAAGCATAAAGCCTAAGGCGTGAGGAGGTAATAAACAAGAACTCACCGAGGCGGCGGTTTAATCCAAAGTATATTTTTTCAGCCCCGACAGTTGGCCAGCGACCTTCCAAAGAAACCATGGATTATTCTTAAAATAGCGCCGCCACAGGCGCCGGGGCTCCCGGTAAATGCGGTAGATCCATTCCAGGCCATTGCGTTGCATCCAGAGCGGCGCCTGGCGCACCCGACCGGCATGAAAATCGAAGGCGGCGCCGACACCGATCATGAGGGTCGTGTCGAGCCGGTCGAGGCTTTGGGCCATGAATTTTTCCTGTTTGGGGGTGCTGAGGCCCACCCAAAAGATATCGGGTTGAGCCGTCTTCACCGCGGCGCAGACCGTTTTTTCCTCCTCGGTCGTGAGCGGACGGAAGGGGGGCTCATAGGCGCCAACGATTTGCAGTCCGGGAAAACGGAGCTCCAGCTTTTGTTTGAGTTCATGGACTACCCCATAAGCGCCGCCATAGAGAAAATGACGGAGCCCAAGTTGCGGCGACGCGGCGCAGATCGCGAGCATCAGGTCCGGCCCATACACCCGCCCCATTGGTTTATGGCCATGGATTTTGCCCATCCACACCAGGGGCACGCCATCCGGCGTGCAGAGGAAGGCATGATTCAAAATACGGCGAAATACGGGATCCGATTGCGCCTCGATGACTCCATGAACGCCGGTCACGCAAATATAGCCGCGCCTTTTTTGGCGCACCGCTTCCAGCACCAGATGGGTGGCCAGCGGAAGGGTTAAGACACTGACGCCCACACCCAGGACATTGACACGTTGGAGCTTCATTTAACCGCTGGGGAATTGCTTCCCAGGCTGACGCCGGTTAGGGGGAATTTCTTTTCAGGCTGGCTCATGACGCATGATGGTGAATCGAAGCCGGCCGGTGTAAAGACGTAAATTGGCCCAGCGGGGGTCTTTTTTGTAGCGGTGTCTTCGTTCGTGGTGAATCTCATAGCGACACCGCCGGCTGTTTTCTTCAGTTCCCCATCCGGTTTAAGCCCGGCCCCAAAACCCGGAGATTTTGTTCCGGGCCGGCCCTTCTCCGCCCCAGCGGAGCCAGAAAAACATGCTGCGGCTCCTTTTTCATTGAACCGGGTCAGGGTTTGTGGGACACAATCAAGACATGCCAAAATGTAGCCGTCGCCATTTTGTGAAGGCCCTTGCCGTCGGGGTCGGCGGTTCTCCGCTTCTTTCCGTGTTCGCCGCCACCCCGTGGCGTTATTTCACGGTTGCCGAGGCGGAGCGGGTCGATGCCCTTTGCGAACAGATGGTGCCCGGTGATGAAGATCCCGGGGCGCACGATGCGCGGGTGGTTCGTTTCATCGACCAACAGCTCAGGGGACCCTACCGCCAGCATCAGGCGGACTACCGGAAGGGGTTGATGGGCGTGGATGAAACCAGCCGGGAGCTCTTCGCCAGAGGCTTTCTTGAATTGAGCTGGGAAGAACAGACTGAGGTGATGCGCGCTCTGGAGTCCGGCAAGGCCAAAGGGAATACCTGGAAAAATCAGTCAGCCAGCGCCTTTTTCAACCTGGTCCGCAATCACGCTTTGCAGGGCTTTTATGGCAGTCCCCGACACGGGGGTAATCGAGGCTATGCCAGTTACCGGATGCTCGGCTTGGATTATCCCCAGATCATCGGCCAGAACCGGTACCGATAAGGGCGCGAACCCTTTCCCGAAGGAACGACCAATAGCATGTCTTTAAAACGCGTGAATGCCGTGGTGGTGGGCGCCGGTGCCGGCGGCGGCGTGGTGGCCAAGGAACTTAGTGAGGCGGGTCTTTCGGTGGTGCTGTTGGAACGCGGAGGCTGGCCCAACTTCGAGGCGCACGATCACGACGAATTGATCAGCCAGCGCGTCACCGTGCTGGGCAATGCCTTTGGGCCCGATGACCGGCGTCATCGTCGCGTGGTTTCCAATGGCAATGGCGGCTGGCGGGTGGTCGTGCCGAGCGACGGGGCCTATAACAACAACGCCGCGTGTGTCGGATCCGGCACGGTCAGCTATGGCGCCATGGCCTGGCGGTTCATGGAAAAGGATTTCAAACTGCGCACGACCTACCGATCGGTGGCGGGTTCCACCTTGGAGGACTGGCCGATAACCTACCAGGATCTGGCGCCCTTTTATGAAAAAGCCGAATGGGAAATCGGCGTGGCTGGCGAGACGGGCGCCGATCCGTTTGCCGCCCCGCGACGCCAGCCCTACCCCATGCCGCCTTTCCCTCACAATCAGGAAGGGCTGGTTTTGGAAAAGGCGGCCCAAGAACTCGGGCTGCATCCCTTCCCCATTCCCATGCTGCGGAATTCCGTGCCCTACCGGGGACGCCCGGCCTGCATCAAATGCCGGTATTGCGTCGGGTTCGCCTGTGAAGTGAACGCCAAATGCGGCACGCACAACACCGTCATTCCCGCCGCCCTGGCAACGGGCAACTGCCAGGTCCGCACCGAATCGGTCGTCAGCGAGGTGGTCATCGACGATCGCGGACGCGCCTGCGGCGTGAGGTATTTCGATGCGGAGAACCGTCTTCAGTACCAGACGGCGGACCTCGTGGTGGTTTCGGCCTCGGCAACCGAGACCGCCCGGCTGCTGTTGAATTCGCAGTCCAAACTTTTCCCAAACGGCGCGGGCAACCGGCACGACTGGGTGGGGCGCAACCTGCAGGGTCATGCTTATACAGGGGCCTTTGGTTTATTCGAAGAGGATAGGTACGACGATGTCGGGGCGGGCGCCACGATCGCCATTTGTGATTATAATCATGGGAATCCGGGAATGGTGGGCGGGGGCATGCTGGCCAATGAATTCATCCGCCTGCCCTACTTATTCTCCGGGATCAGGCCGCCCGGGGCGGCTTCCTGGGGCCGCGACCACAAGGAGTTTCAGCGGAAATATTTCAGACGCTGCGTCCGGGTCGTCGGACCGGTCCAGGAAATGCCCGTATTCGAAGCCCGCGTCGAAGTCGATCCGGTCGTCAAGGATGACTGGGGCATTCCCGTGGCGCGCATATCCGGATCCCGCCATCCGAATGACATTGAGGTCGGAAACTTTTTGGCGGCCAAGGCCGAAGCGTGGTTGAAAAAGGCGGGCGCATTCCAGACCTGGCAGACCGGCGCCGGCCGGGGCGTCAGCGGCGGCCAGCATCAGGCCGGCACCTGCCGCATGGGGAACGACCCCAAAACTTCCGTGACCAACCCACACGGTCAGGTGCACGATATCGACAATCTTTTCATCGCGGACGGCAGTCTGCATGTCACCAATGGCGGATTCAATCCCGCGCTGACCATCATGGCGCTTGGCTACTGGGTTTCGGACTACATCAAACGAGGCTGGAAAGGATCGCGATTCCGATCCTGACCCGATTCGCAGGGGCGCCGAAATGATCCATGACCTTAAACCCGCCTTCCGCATGAACCGTTTCATGAACCAGCATTCCTATTGGCCTTTCATGGCCGTCGTTTTCGCGGTGGCCACCCTTTTTTCATCCGCGATGGCATCCGGAAAAGAACCGGACAAATCCTGCCGGTCCTGCCATGACCGACTGGATGTGCCCCACGCCGGCCTCGCCAGCCCCCACGCCGGATTTGACTGTCAGGATTGCCACCGCCATGCGTTGAGCCCCGGGTTTCATCGAGGGGGGAAATCGGTGGTCGATTTGGAGAACAAAATACCGACGCTAGCGGCCGACGAAATTCGCCTAAGCGAAGACCAAGTTTTTGCCGTTCACAAGCAATGTCAATCCTGTCATGCGGCCGAATTCAAGCAGTGGACCGCCAACCGGCATGCCCTGAATTATCGGCAGTCCTTCTTGAATCCGGCGCACAACAAGATGGAACCGCCGATCAACGACTGTCTGCGCTGTCACGCCATGTTCTTCCCGGGTGCGATCGGTGACCTCGTGACGCCGCTGAACAACCAGGGACCCTGGAAAATGAAATCCTCCAAAATGGCGAGGCATTATTCCATGCCCTGCCTTTCCTGCCACCAGGTTCACCCGGCGGCGCCGGCGCCGGCCGCGTTGCCGCGTTATGCTTCCCAGCGTCCCGCGGTTTCGCAAAAAAGTTCTCCGTTCGTTGGGTTTTACGATCGGCGTGAGAAAAGCTTCTTCCCCCTGAGCGAACTGCCTCATCCGAAACTCAACGAGGGCGAAACCCCGGTGAAAATCTCCGGGGATCTTCGCATCCGAAATTGTTATCAATGCCATGCGCCCGATGCGACCCATGGCCTGGGCACCAGTGATGATAAAACACCGCGCGGCGTGCATGCGGGGTTGAGCTGCCTGGATTGCCACGGCGCCCACGCGCTGAGCGCGCGGAATTCGTGCGCCCAGTGTCATCCGGAGATTTCCCACTGCAAGCTCGAGGTAACGCGGATGGATACCAGTTTCAGGAGTTCCGCCAGCAAGCATGATATTCATCG
>JADGRT010000462.1 GCA_017880715.1 Verrucomicrobiia bacterium
TTGAGTCCCGAAGGGACGGCTGAGCTGGCGATTCTCAGCCGTCCCTTCGGGACTTGGCACACCCGGACCCCGGTCCCAGCGTTGAAACGCTGGGCTATTTTCAGCCATCCCTCCGGGATGACGGCGTTGAAATCCTAGCGGCATTGGACTGCCGGTCTGCGTTACCCGGCAGCCCTGCCTCGCTTAGGCTCGCGCGGGCAGGGTCTTTTCAACGCGACTTTTCTCGAGCACGCTATACTTCGGCAGTCCGCCTTCCATCACCGGCTTCACTTCACCTTCGATCAACGGGCGGGCGTATTCCACAAACTTCTCGTTCGGCAGGAAGCCGTCTTCGCTGACCCAGTCCCGCGGGACGAAATGCTCGACGTTGGCAATGTCCGCCAGCGGCTGCAATCCCGTGCTCCATTTGACCGTCTGGCCGCCCTTCTCGTCCGGAACGTATTCGCGGACGATCTTCACCATGAAACCGCTTTTGCCTTCGGCGGCCGCTTTGACGGCCGCTTCGCCGCAAGCGAAGGCGTTCTTGGCGTCGATCGCGCTGGCAAAATGCGCGGCCGCGCGCTGCGCGTAACCCAGCTTCACCGTGCGGGTCTTGGTATTCAATTTGCCCTGAATAAACTCGGCGATGCACTCGGCGGCGCCGGAAAGCACCGGGTGACCAAAGGCGTCCAGGCGCGTCTTATCCACTCCGATTTCCTCGCCCTTATCGTCGCGAATGCCTTCGCCCACCACCATGATGCAATACTTGTAGGCGGCCACCGTCTCCTTCACCTTCGCCAGGATGGCGTCCACATTGTATTGGATTTCCGGCAGGAGGATGAGGTGCGGCGGATTGGCGGGTTCGCCCCGCTTGGCGAGCACGGTGCCCGCGGCGATCCAACCGGCAGACCGGCCCATCACTTCGATGATGCAGCAGGAACCGTCGTCGGTCGCCATGCTGCCGACATCGATGCCCACCTCCATCGCGGTGACGGCGCAGTATTTGATGGCCGAGCCATAACCGGGGCAGCTATCCGTATGCGGCAGGTCGTTGTCGATGGTCTTGGGCACGCCGATCACGCGCAAGTCGTAGCCGCGCTTGACGGCTTCCTCGTGAATTTTGTGCGAGGTGTCCTGGGAATCGTTGCCGCCCGCATAGAAAAAGAAACGAATGTTATGGGCTTTAAAAACCTCGAACAGGCGGTCCATGTCCTGGGCCGCTGGTTCGGGCTTTTTCTTGAAATCGATCTTGTAACGACACGTGCCCAGCGCAGCCGCAGGCGTATAGACCATCCCTTTGATGGCCCGGTCCTTCTCGTCGTTCAGATCGATAAGATCCTCGTTGAGGATGCCGAGAATGCCGTTCAAACCGCCGTAGATTTCCTCGATGCACTCGTGTTTGCCTGCCTCGGTAATCACACCGGCGACACTGGCATTAATCACCGATGTCGGCCCACCCGATTGGGCAACTAACAGATTTCCAACTAATTCAGCCATATTGCGTCTTACGTTAAACCGGACGTTTACCCTGACTTCCCCCAGTCAAACCGTCCCGATTTGGTTAAATTGAGGGGAAACCTTGCCAATCCTTCGCCGGACTGTCAAAGACGAATTCAAAAATGTGGGAAAACCGCCGGGGCGGCGACCGCCCAACCGCTGCTATAAGAATCCCAACGTGGAAACGAGCCGTCCCCACCCCTACGAGGTCGAATTCAACACTTTCAGCGCCTTCTTGGCATCGGAAACGCGCAGGATTAGCAGACCCTTCTTCGAGGATGGACTGGTGGCACAATAGCAATACTCGATGTTGACCTTGACCGCCGCCAACTTTTCGGCAATGGCCGCCAGGCTCCCCGGTTTGTTGTCGTCCTCCACCATCAACACGTCGGTTTCCACCACTAACGCACCGTGCTGCGCAAAAATCTCCAGGGTCCTGGCGGTGTCGCTGACCACCATCCGTATCACGTTGTGGTCCACCGTGTCGCCGGTGGAGATGGCGTAGATGTTGATTTTGGCATCGCGCAGCGTCTGGCAAACCCGCGCGAGCGCGCCGGGGCGGTTTTCCAGAAAAAGGGCGAGTTGCTTGGTAATATGAATCAGACTCATAGCAGCAGTCCCAAGCCAAACGATTGCGCCCCAGCTTGTCAAGCCAACAAAGGATTCAACTTCACGCGGGTGTGACCACCCTTTTTTCGTAGCCTCCGGCGTGAGCCGGATCATTATTCTCCGCCGAGCATTCGAAAAACTGCGCAAGGTTCGAGAGTTTGAACCGACTCACGTCGGCTGCCACGTTATGGTAGCGCGGAACTTGTCCCATTTGCAGCCCTGGCCAACGCTGGCGTTGCGCCAGAAGTGGGAATGAAACTCATCGGGCAAATCTTAAGCTTGCTTCGGGCCGGACTGGCCCTATAAATCGTCGCAACCCTTAGCGCACAAAGCGTTAAGGGTGTTTGAATCATGACCCCGGCCGAGTTCAAAACGAAATGGGCCAAGGTGAGCGCGAAGGAATCGGCTGCCTATGGCTGGCCCGCCGATCTCACCG
>JADGRT010000084.1 GCA_017880715.1 Verrucomicrobiia bacterium
GACGGGTATTCGTCACTTCGCCGGTTATCCTCGCTCGCCTGGCGTTTGGTTTTGTGACGGGTTTGTAACTTCGTTTTCGGGAAATGTACCTTCCGGCAGGTCCATCCGGTAACCCACCGCATGCACGGTTTGAATCCAGCGCGGCTGGTCGGGGTCAATCTCGATTTTGCCGCGCAGGCTGGCAATGTGCTTGTCCACCGTCCGTGTCGTCGGAAAAGCCGTGTAACCCCAGACCACGTCGAGAAACCGGTCCCGGGACACCGGCTCGCCCGGTTGTTCGAGCAGCAATCGGAGCATGGCGAATTCCTTGGCGGTCAGATAGAGCGGCTCGGCGTTGCGCCAGGCGCGTTGCTGGACAAAATCGATTTGCACCTCGCCCAGCTTGACGGTTCGCAGCGCGCGCATCTGACGTTGAACCCGGCGCAATAAGGCCCGCACCCGGGCCAGCAATTCATCGCGACTGAACGGCTTGGCCAGGAAATCATCGGCGCCCAGATCCAATCCGTGCACCCGGTCCTCGATCCTGCCTTTGGCCGTCAGGATCAGGATGGGCACGGGATTGGACAACCGCCGCAGTTCGGCGCAGAGCGCGAACCCGTCCAGGCGCGGCATCATGATGTCGAGCAGGATGAGATCGGGCTTTTCTTGAATGGCCTTTTCCAGTCCGCTAGCGCCGTCGGCGGCCAGCAGGACGCGGTAGCCCTGGCGCTCGAGGCAATCGCGCAAGCCGGTGCGCATCGGGAGTTCATCCTCGATGATCAGGATTCGGGGGAGTGGTTGCATGGTAATTCCACGGTGAAACGACTGCCCTGGCCGACGGCGCTGCGAATGGAAATGCGGCCGCCGTGGGCTTCGGTAACATATTTGACAATCGCCAGTCCCAGGCCCACCCCGGGGGTCTCGCGGCGCAATTCGGAGCCGCGCCGGTAGAACCGCTCGAAGATCTTCCCCTGCTCTTCCGCCGGGATGCCCTCGCCGTGATCTTCGACCCAAAGAAGCACCTGGTCCGGACGACTGCGAGTGCCGGCAGGAACCGCAGAAGGAGGCGGGTATTCGAGTCCCAAGGTGATCGTAGCGCCTTGGGGTGAGTGTTTGATGGCGTTGTCGGCCAAATTGACCAAAACTTGTTGCAGGGCACGGCCATCGGCCTCCACGGGAATGACCTCGCCGCGAATCTCGGTAGCGACCTGAATTTGCCGGTCCGCGCCGTAGTTCCGCATCAGCCGGGCCGTGTCCTGAACCAGCGCGGTCAAGTCGGTCGGTTCGAATTCGTATTGCTTGCGGCCTTGTTCGTGGCGGGAGAAATCCAGGACATTCTCGATGAGCGCGGACAGCCGACGGCATTCCTGAACGATGAAATGATGGTATTCACGGTCCTTGACCGGCTCGGGCGCGCGGCGATCCTCCAATTCCTCGGCAAGCAGGCGCACCGAGGCGATCGGCGCCCGCAATTCATGGGACACGCTCGAGACGAAATTGCTTTTCATTTCGCTGAGTTGCTGCTCGCGGTGAAAAGCCCGCCAGGCGGCCCAAAACCCGACCAGAACGCTGATCGCAGCCGCGGCGATCATTGACCCAAACCATCGGGTCCGAGTCCGCTGGCGGGCATAAAGGGCGTCGGGATGGGACAGAAAAACCGTGGCCTTGAAACCAGGTATGCCTTTGCCGGGAGCGTCCTCCCCAGATGCCACGGCCAGCGGGTTGGTCACGGACCCGGTTGTGCCGATCCGATGGCCGGCAATATCCATGGTCAATCCCAGGTAAGGTGGCAATGAAAACGCGGCCATTGCGTCATGAACCAACTTGTCCACTTCTGGCTCCGACATCCCGGTGATCCAGCGGTAGCCGACGCCCGAGACGGGCATAATGCACCAATGGCCGTCAGCATCATCTGAGATCCAATGAGGCAGGGTATTGAAAACCGGTCCCATGATTCCCGTTTGCACATTTAAATCATAGAACCATCGTGCCCGTTCATGCGTTGCCCAGACCTGACGCCATCCCGCGACAACCTGGGTATTCGCGGGCGTTAAGTTTGACAATTTCGCCAACACGCCGGCCGATGTCGGCAAGGGATTCAACACGGCATAAGCCGCCAACGATTGCGCCAATTCAGCTCGACGCCGTTCATTGTGCGACTGCGCCGCCATCAGCAACAGGCGCCACTCGGCGAACACCCGCCAGGGAAGTCCCGCTTCACTCGCCACCGATCCGTAACGGTCTAACACGGCGTCAAAGGACTTTTGCGCCTCCGCCAGATTGCCTGACCGCTCGCGCAAGAGTCCCAGTTGAAAAGTGGCCGCGGCGGCATACGAGTCAGGAGGATTTTGTTGGATGAACCGGTCCAGGGCGTCGATGACCTGGGCGGGATTGTCGCCCAAACGAAGTGATGATTGAATTGCCTCCCACCCGTTTGCGGCGGTGTCGTCGAGGTCTTCGTTGTCCAGCGGCTGTGGGTCCGGCCATGATTGTTCGGGTGGAGGATAAAGCAGCTCACCCTGATCATTGACGAGGAAGGCAACGCGGTTGCTGGGCGAGGCCGCGTAGGGCCACAGCGGATCGGCTTCCGCGCGGCCTGGATTGGCCTGAAAACGACGCACCAACTCCGGGGCCGGTAATGCCAAGCTGAACGTTCGCGGCAGCGCAACCTGAATGAGATCGGTGGCCAGTTTCCGGGCCTGTTCGGTGGCTTCATGCTCGGCCAGCAGCCGATCCTGACGCAGGGACCAAAGGCCCAAGGCCACCAGCAGGGCGGCGGGTAAAATGATACAAACGCCCTGCCAGAAAAAGCCAGGTTGGCGGCGGACATGGAATGGATCCCGGAGCCGGCGTCTCATGACGGCCAGATTATGCGCCAGCCAAACTGAATTGTGAAGATTTTGTAACTTCGCAGCGGCCACTCCTTGGCGAGGCGCCGGGAGCTTTGCTGAGTCCGGGGGCAACTGGTTTGCCGCCGACATGCATTTTCTTTCAGATGGTGCTTGCAATCTCTACACATGTAGTGATTATTCTACCCAAGTAAATGAAACCATCCAAACAGAACGTGGCACTGTCGCCG
This sequence comes from Verrucomicrobiia bacterium, assembly GCA_017880715.1. Taxonomy (GTDB): domain Bacteria; phylum Verrucomicrobiota; class Verrucomicrobiia; order Limisphaerales; family UBA1319; genus JADGRT01. The sequence continues at coordinate 3,059 of JADGRT010000084.1, forward strand.
GGCCAGTGGGCGATCATGAAGGTCGTGTGGGAGTCGCAGCCCTGCGCGGCCCCAGCGGTGCAGGAGGCCTTGCAGCCCACCCGAAACTGGGCGTATAGCACGGTGCGCACGCTGATGGATCGCCTGGTGGCGCAGGGGGTTTTGACGGCGGAAAAAGTGCGGCATCTCACGTTGTACCGCGCGGCGATCACTCCGGAACAGGCCCAGCGAAGCGAGGTGCTCCAGGCGTTGAAGAATGCCTTCAACGGGGCGCTGACGCCGATGCTGCAGTGTCTCCTGAAAACCAGTGACGTCACGCCAGAGGAACTGGCGGAATTGGAAAAGTTGATCCGGGAAAAGCGGAGGGAAACGAAATTATGAATACCATGGTTGAATGGATGAACGCGTGGGGAGCCCGGTTTACGGGGTTCGCGCTGCCGATGCTGGCGCAGTCGGCGGTTTTGATCGCGCTGTGCCTGGTGCTGGATTTGGCGTTGCGCAACCAGGTGCGCGCGACGATTCGTTACGCGGTCTGGATGCTGGTGCTGGTGAAATTGGTGCTGCCGCCGTCGCTGGCGTTACCAACAAGCGTGGCGTATTGGTTTCCTGGAGAAACGGTTGGCAGTCAATCGGCGATGGCGTCCGCCGCGGCGCCAACAACCGTCAGCATCAACCCGCAGGCCGGCGTCGGCAGCGCGGTTCAGGTGGTTAGCCAGCGCGGGGCAGCGGCGCCGGCGCTCACCGGGCAGGCGATGGTTTTCATGGTTTGGCTGGCGGTGATGTTGGGGTTGGCGATGGGGGTGGTCTGGCGGTGGCGGCTGGTTTTCGGCGTGCTCAAGCACAGCACGGCTGCCCCGGATGCGGTGCGGCAATTGGTGGAATCTTGCCGGCAGCAGTTGGGGATCAAGCAGGCGATCCCGATTCGTTGCGCCGCGGCAATCGGCAGTCCGGCGATTTGCGGAGGGTTGCGGCCGGTTATTCTGATTCCGCCGGCGCTGGCGGATCATTTGGACGCGTCCGAGATGCGGTCGGTGTTGCTGCACGAATTGGCGCATTTTAAACGGGGCGATCTGTGGGTGAATCACGCGCAGATCGTGTTGCAGTTGGTGTATTGGTACCATCCGCTGCTCTGGCTGGCGAATGCGAAGATCCGGCAGGTGCGCGAACAGGCCGTGGATGAAATGGTGCTGGTCGAGATGCGGCAGGAGGCGGAGGGATATCCGGCCACGTTGCTGCACGTGGCGAAACTGGGGTTGGAGCGGCCCATGGCGGCGATCGGATTGATGGGCATCCTGGAGCCGCGGCGCGGATTGACGCAGCGGATTCGGCATATGGTGAATCGACCCTTGCCGCAGACGGCGCGGATCGGCATGCGGGGACTGGCGGCCGTGCTGCTGCTGGCGCTGGTGGCGGTGCCCATGGCCTGTCGTCGCACGCCTGAGGCGGCGCCCCAGGCCGATCGTCCGGTGGATACAGTCGTGAGCCAGATGAAACTGCCGGTGAAGGAGGCGCGGACGATGGCAGAAACCATGAGCCAGAACCCGAACACGAGAGGCATGACACTCACCGCCCAGGCAGCGGCCGCGTTGGAAGCGAAATTGGCTGACAACCCGGAGGACCTTTCCGCGCGGGGTGATTTGTTGGTGTACTACATGCAGAAGCAGTTTAAGTCGGCGTCCGATCGAGAGGCGCGGCAAAAGCATATTCTTTGGCTGATTGAGCATCATCCGGAATTTTCGGCGAGCGGGCCACCCCTCTTATCACTGAACCGCATGCTTGATGGTTCGGCGTATGAGCAGGGGAAAGCGCTCTGGCTGAAACAGGTCGAGGGCCATCCGCAGAATCCCGAGATTCTTGGACCTGCGGCGGCGTATTTCCTGCTTTTTGACCGGGCGATAGCCGAGGATTTGTTAAAGCAGGCACAAACCATCGAGCCTCAGAATCCGCGTTGGTCTGAACAGTTGGGGCAACTTTATGCCTTGGAAACGCACTCGCAGCCGGGAACGAACAGCGCGGCGAAGGCGTTGGCGGAATTGGAAAAAGCCCAAAGGCAAACCTCCGCGCCGGCGCCGGAGTTTGACAAGCTGAAGGATCTTGCGAAAATGGCGTTTGCCGCCGGTGATATCGAAAAGGCGCGGACGTATGCCACGGAATTGTTGCGCCAGGCGCAGACCCGGAAGAAAGACTGGAATTACGGGAATGCGATTCAACACGGGAACATCGTGCTGGGGCGGATCGCCTTGCGCGACGGCAAGATGGATGAGGCCAAACAATATCTGCGGGAAGCCGGCAAGACGCCGGGGTCGCCGCAGCTTAATTCGTTTGGCCCGAACATGACGCTGGCGAAGGATTTGCTGGAGAAGGGGGAAACCTTGGTGGTGCTGGAATACTTCAAACAGTGCCGGATATTTTGGAAGATGGGCGGGGACAAATTAGACAAGTGGGCCGCGCTGGCGAAGGGAGGCCAGATGCCGGACTTTGGGGGCAATTTGGCCTATTGAAAGGCGGGATTCGATCCAAGGACCTACGGCCATTAATCCAGCGTTTGGCGGTAGCGTTTGACGCCGATCGTCAATGCCACAGCCATGAAAGCGGCCAGCGGCCAGAGGTGGGGGAGGATGTCTATCAATCCGTTCCCCTTCAGCAGAATCCCGCGCACGATGCGCAGGAAATGGGTTAGTGGGAGCACGCTCCCGATGGCCTGCGCCCAATCGGGCATGCCGCGAAAAGGAAACATGAAGCCGGAGAGCAGCAGCGACGGCAGGAAGAAAAAGAAGGCCATCTGCACGGCTTGAAGTTGGTTTTGCCCCAGGGTGGAGAACGTGATGCCCACGGATAGATTGGCCGTGATAAACACCAGTGCTACGGCATACAAAAGCACGGGATTGCCCACAATGGGCACCTGGAATAGGAGTTTGGCTGCCAGCAGAATCAGCGTAATTTGGATGTATCCGACCAGGATGTAGGGAACGATCTTGCCCAACATCACTTCAAAGGGGCGCGCCGGCGTAGCCAGCAGGTTTTCCATGGTGCCGCGTTCGCGTTCGCGCGTCACCGCCAGCGCGGTGATCATCACCATGGTCATCGTCAACACCACGCCCATCAGGCCGGGCACGATGTTGAAGCGCGTGATGCCTTCGGGGTTGTATTTGCGGTGAAGACGCAAATCCACGGGGCCCGGCGTGGCTTTGAGCCGCTGCAAATTGCCTTTCAAGTCGCGATCCATAGCAGAGCTGATCAGCGTGGTAATGGCGGAAATGGCGTTGCCGGTGGCCACGGGATCAGTGGCGTCGGCTTCCAGCAGCACGGTTGGTCTTTCGCCGCGCATGAGTTTGCGGGAAAAGTTCTCGGGGATGTTCACCACAAATTGCACCTCGCCGCCGTCCAGCAACTTTTGCGCCTCGGCCTCCGAGTTGACTTCGCTGACGAAGCGAAAGTAGTCGCTATTTTTAAGGGCGAAAAGCAGGGAGCGGGAAAAGATGCCCTGGTCGGCGGAGAGCACGGCGGTGGGCAGGTGTTTGGGATCGGAGTTGATGGCGAAGCCGAACAGGATCAACTGCAGCAGCGGAATGCCGATCATCATGCCGAAAGTGACGCGGTCGCGGCGCATCTGGATGAATTCCTTCACCACCATGGCCCAGAACCGGCGCGGGGAAAAAGGATGGCGTTTCATGCGAAATTGTCCTTGGCCGTTTCCATGAGACTGATGAACACGTCTTCGAGGCCCGAGGCAATCGGTTCCCAACGGTAGGCGCCGCCCATGAACGGCGTGATGCTGGCCTGGAGTTGCGCGGCGTTGCGCCCGCTGATGTGCAGCGTGTTGCCGAAGGCCACGACTTCGTCGATGCCGGGGAGGCCCCGGAGTTTTTCGGCCAAGGGGTAAAGGTTATCACCGGTTACGGCCCACGTGGTGAGGCCGGCGGCGCGGACGACATCTGCCACCGCTCCGTGAGTGAGGAGACTGCCGTAGGCGATATAGGCCAGTCGATGACAGCGTTCGGCTTCGTCCATGTAGTGCGTGGTGATCAGGACGGTGAGCCCCCGCGCGGCCAGGCTGTGGATTTCCTCCCAGAAATCGCGCCGGGCTTTGGGGTCCACGCCGGCGGTGGGTTCATCGAGCAGGAGCAGCTTCGGCTCGTGGATGAGGCAGGCCGCCAAGGCCAGCCGCTGTTTCCAACCGCCGGACAATTGGCCGGCCAGTTGGCGGCGGCGTTCGGTCAATCCCAGCCGTTCCAGGCTTTTATCCACGGCTTCGCGCCGGTTTGGGACGCCGTACATGCGGGCGACAAAGTCGAGGTTTTCGGCGATGCTCAGATCTTCGTAATAGCTGAACCGCTGTGTCATGTAGCCGACATGCTTCTTGATTTCGGCGGATTCGGTCAAAATGTTGTAATTAAGCACGCGTCCCTGGCCGGCATCGGGGGTGAGCAGTCCGCAGAGCATGCGGATGAAAGTCGTCTTGCCGCTGCCATTGGGGCCGAGGAAACCGTAGATTTCACCGCGACGGACCTGCATTGAGATTTGGTTCACCACCGTGCGATCGCCAAACCGCTTGGTGACGCCTTCGACGTCGATGATGAATTCTGGATCGGTAGATTCTACTGCGGCAAATCTCATAAAAGTTTCTCTCAGGTTTATCCCCCATGATTCTGCCACCGATGATTCTGCCAACAGTTTCGACGGTCCGACCGAAGCAGCGGCAGAATCATAAGTGGCAGAATCATGGAGGTGGGAGAGATGGAGCCGCATTGCAGGTAGTGGCCTTTGTTTTTGGTTGTGGCTCCGCCACGCTGGGTAATCCGTGGTCCAAACTTCAAGTATCTTTGGCTAGGATTTGAGCTATAGGTGCCGGTTTTTGTCCCGATGGGACAAACGAGAATAGCCCAGCGTTTCAACGCTGGGTATGGACGGATCGACGGTTGAGTCCCGAAGGGACGGATGAGCTTGTGGTTTTCAGTCGTCCCTTCGGGACTTGGCACGCCCAGGTCACGGTCCCAGCGTTGAAACGCTGGGCTATTCTCAACCATCCCTCCGGGATGACAGCGTTGAAAAGCTCCTGGTTCCATAATCCTTCAGGGTTTTAAGCGCACGTCCACGGGCTGGCCGGGGTGCAATCGAGCGGGATCCGGGCTGTCGAACCAGGCTTCCACCATAAAGACCAGCTTGGCCCGGTTTTCCTGGCTGTAAATCACTGGGGGCGTGAACTCGGCCTGTGGCGAGAGGTAACTGATTTTGGCGGCATAGGGTTCGGCGACTCCATCCAGAAGAATGGAAACGTTTTGGCCTATACGGATGGACCCAATGCGGGTTTGGGGCACAAAAAAGCGCACTTTAAGATTGCGGGGCGGCAAAAGTGACACGATGGGCGCGCCGGCGGGAACCCATTCACCCTGGACATAGAGCGTGTCGAAAACCAAGGCATCCTCGGGCGACGCCTGTTGCTTTTGCGCGACGTTCCAATCGGCTCGGGCGAGCGTGGCTGCGACCGCGGCGACATCGGCTTCGGCGGCGCGGATGTCATCGCTGCGCGCGCCCAAGCTGGCGGTGGCCAGTTGGGCGGTGATTTCCTCGACCAGACGTTGGTCGCGGGTGAGCGCGGTTTGGGCGCGGTCGAATTCAGCAGGCGAGGCCACGTTTTTTTCCAGGAGCTGTTGCCACCGTTTGAACTCGGATTGGGAGAGTTCCAACGCGGCTTTGGCCTGCGCCAGGCGCGCCGCGATGGCCGATAATTCAGTGGGGCGTTGGCCCTTTTTCATATTTTCGAGTCGAGCTTTGGCTTGGAGGAGGCGTTCGGTGGCTTCGCGTTGGGTGGCGAGGTCGGCAGCGCGTTCTAGTTCGAACAACCCCTGACCGGCTTTGACCGAGTCGCCGCGTTTCACTTTCAAGACTTCAAGGGCGCCGGGCAGCGGGGAGGAAACGCGAACGAATTCGGCTTCGATATAGCCTTGCCAGCGATTGGGATCGGGTTTGGCGCAACCCGCGAGCAAGATCAGACCGATGAATAGCAGACTGACCAGGCTATTGATGCTCTTCATGGCGAGCGAGGCGAGTGGTTGTACGTTCATGGGCGGATCGTTCTTTCAATCATGTTGGTTGTTTTTGTAGCACACTTGGCGGGTGCTTCGCAATCCATTGTGAAAGGCTTCGATGCCTTCGCCCGGTCCGGCCGCCC
>JADGRT010000085.1 GCA_017880715.1 Verrucomicrobiia bacterium
AGGCACGAAACAACTCTACAGCATCACGAAACGTATGTCTAGTTATTTAAGAGACACTACACTAGTGGCATTGGTTTAGGCGCTCCAGGTCGCCAGTGAATGGGATGCGAGATTATTCATTGCGGAGCGCTTCCACGGGGCTCATGCGGGCGGCGCGGTAGGCCGGGAAAAAGCCGGACACGACGCCGGTGACCAGGGAAACCGCAATGGCGATGCCCACAATGGAGAGTGACATGCTGGTGGGCAGATAATGGGCGATGCCCAGGCTCAAGGGATAGGCCACCGCCAGGCCCAGGAATCCGCCCAAGAGGCAGATGACGGCGGCTTCGGTTAGAAATTGCAAGAGAATGGTGCGTCGTTTGGCGCCCAGCGCCTTGCGCAAACCGATTTCCTTGGTGCGTTCAGCCACCGAGACAAACATAATGTTCATGATGCCGATGCCGCCGACGAACAGCGACAGGCCGGTAATGAACAGGCCGACCAGGGCGATGGTGCCGCCCAGCTTATTGAAGGTTTTTACGAGGGCGTCCTGCTGGTTGATGGCGAAATCGTCGGGAGCGACCGGCGGCAGACGGCGGATTTTGCGCATGATGCCGCGGATTTCCTCGACCGAATCGTCCACCTGTTTGAGATCGCGGACCTTGACAGTGATGGTGACGTTGGGCCAGCGAGTGAGATCGGTGAGGTAGCGGGTGATGGGGATCATGACCCGGTTGTCAAAATTCACCAAACCCAGAAACGAGCCGATTTTGCCGAGCACGCCGACGATTTCGTACGAATTTCCACCAATCTGGATTTTGTTGCCGATGGGCGATTCATGCGGGAAAAAATTGGAGGCGAGGTCGGCGCCGAGCACGCAGACGGGGCGGGCGCCATCGACTTCCGCGGGCAGGAGGAATCGGCCGGCGGTGACCGTCAGGCTGCTGACCATGGCGGTTTCGGCGCTGCAGCCACAGGTTTGCACGGCGCTGGCGCTGCGGTTTTTGTATTTCACGGTGCGGAAATCCTCGGCCATGGGTGCGACGGCGATGGCGGTGGTGACCTGTTTGGCCACTTGGCGGGCGTCGTTGAGCAGGATGTCGCGGCGGTTGCGCATCTTCCACCACTCCTCGTTGTTGACCCAGGAATTTTTTTGGATATAGAGCACGTCGGAGCCAATGGCCGAGATGCTTTTCAGAAAAGCGGCGTTGAGGCCTTCGATGGCGGTGCCCATCAGGGTGACGGTGACAATGCCGATGACGATGCCCAGAGTCGTCAGGATCGAGCGCATTTTATTGGCCAGGATGGCGCCCCAGGAGACGCCGAGGCCTTCTTTAAGTTCAGTGGCGAAGTTCATGGCGCGTGCTTCGCGGTGCTCCGTTCGTCGCTGGCGATGCGTCCGTCGCGGATGCGGATCACGCGGCGGGCGTGGCGGGCGATATCTTCCTCGTGCGTGACCAGGATGATGGTGTTGCCCCCGCGGTACAGGTGCTCAAAGACGTCCATGATTTCCTCGCCGGTCTTGGAATCGAGGTTGCCGGTGGGTTCATCGGCCAGAATGATGGAGGGATGGTTCACCAGGGCGCGGGCGATGGCGACGCGCTGGCGTTGGCCGCCGGAGAGTTCGTTGGGCTTGTGATGAATGCGGTCCGAGAGACCCACCTGGGCCAGGGCGGCCAGCGCGATCTGGCGGCGTTCCTCGGAGTTCACGCCGGCATAAATCAAGGGCAGCTCCACATTGTGCAGGGCGTTGGAGCGAGCCAGGAGGTTGAAGGTTTGGAACACAAACCCGATCTCCCGGTTGCGGATCTCGGCCAGTTCGTTGTCGTCCATGTCGCTCACGTTGATGCCGTTGAGCTCGAACACACCCGCGGTGGCGGTGTCCAGGCAGCCGATGAGATTCATGAGCGTGGATTTGCCCGAGCCGGAGGGTCCCATGATGGCCACATACTCGCACTTGTCGATGAACAGGTCGATTTCGCGGAGGGCGTAAATGGTTTCGGCGCCGACCTGATAATTTTTAGAAAGTTTTTTAAGCGTGATCATCGCGGGATCGGGCCGGCTGATTTAACCGCGGGGCGCCGCGCCGGTTTTTCAAGGCGTTCATCGAGGCGCCTTGGCTACTTGTTGGATCCGGACTTATCGTCCTTGTCGGGATTCTTCTTGGTGTTGTCAACGATGACTTTCTTGCCATCTTCCAACTCGCGATTGATGGCTTTGTAGCCGCCGGAGACCACTTCCTGCCCTTCGGTGAGGCCATCGGTGATTTCAACATAGGAATCGTCGCTGATGCCGCGGGTGACCTTCGCCATTTTGACGGCATTCGTATTGACCAGGAAGACCACTTCAATGGGTTTGGTAGCTTCGTTGGCCTTTTTGCCGGTGGCGGGGGTGTGGGTGGAACTGTCCTTGGTTTTGGCTTCGGCGTGGGTGTTGGCATGGGCCTGGCTGGCTTCGTTGGTCTGGGCGCCGGTTTTGGCTGCCGCCGTGGTTTTGCCCGGGACTTTTTTGTCGTCGGCTTCCTTGGGCATGCGGGTGGTGACGCTTTGGATGGGCACGGTGAGCACGTTGGTGCGGGTGCGGGTTTCGATTTCGGAAGTGATGGACATGCCGGGGCGGAACGATTCCTTTTCGCTGATGCGAATGCGCACCTCAAATTTGGTCGATTCCTGCTGGGAGCCGGCGCCGGAGCTTTTGGCGGTGTTGGCGATTTCGGAGACGGCGCCGTTGAATTTCTTATCGCGGAAGGCATCGACTTCGAGGCGGGCCTTTTGGCCGACCTGGATGAGCACGACGTCGATTTCGCCGATATCGACCCGGGCTTCCATGTCGTTGAGGTCGGAAATAGTCATGACCTCGGTGCCCTGGTAAGTGGCGGTGCCGACGACGCGCTCGCCGAGTTGGGAGTTGAGCTTGCTGATGGTGCCGTCGAGCGGTGAGCTGATGGTGGTTTTGGAAAGATCTTCCGCGGCCCGGGCCAGATTGGCGCGGGCATTATCCGACTGGTACTTGGCGGATTCATTGGAGGCTTTGGCGACTTCGAAATTGGTTTTGACCTCCAGATATTGGGAATCGGAAACGAGGTTGTCGCGGAACAAATCTTCATAGCGCTTCAGTTCCAATTTGGCTTTGGTCAGATTGGCTTGGGCGAGCGTGTTTTGGGCCAGGGCGGTCTGGTAGGAGGCTTCGGCGATGTTGCGGAAGGCGATGTAAGTGTCGGGTTTGATCCGCAGCAGCAGCTCGCCCTTTTTGACCTGCTGGCCTTCCTTGACGGGCAGTTCGATGATTTCGCCGCTAACTTCCGGGCTGATCTTAACGAAAGTGACGGGCTGGATTTTGCCGGTGGCCACGACCAGCTCGGTCAGGTTGCGGCGGGCGACCTTTTCCGTCTGAACGGTGATGGGCGCCTCCTTATTGCGAAAAAAGACCGCGTAAACCGTCAGTCCGGCCACCGCGATTCCGATCGCCGAGAAAACTAGAATCTTCCGATACTTTTTACGATTCGCTTTTGGCATGTTTATTAGGGATATGACACCGCGAGCGCGCGTTGGGTTGCAAGATAATTCAGATGGCCGCGCGTTAAAAAATCCACCTTTTGTAGGAGGCGAGGTAACGAGACTCAAATTTCTTCGGAAAAGGAAGGTTTATTTAGAGACTCTTTACGTCGTCTCCTACTTTATTAACGGGCTGCTGGCTGCCCGCCGGACGTTGGCCGTAATGGATGCTCATCATGCCACCTAAAAGGTTAAAAACCTGGACATTGGCCAGGCCCTGTTCCTGCATCCGGGTGGCGATACCCGGTTGGGCGGGATAGTGTTCCAGCGATTCCAGAATATAGGCGTAGGCATCCGCGCTGCCGCAAAACAGCCGGCCGAAGAGGGGTACCATCCAGCGCAAATAGGCATAATAAAGCGCGCGCCAAAACGAATGGCTGGGTTTGCCGAAATCGAGAATCAACAGACGGCCGCCGGGTTTGATCACGCGCTGCATTTCCCGCAAGCCGTCTTCGATGCGGGCAAGGTTCCGCAAGCCGTAGCCGATCGTGACCACGTCGAATTGGCGGTCGCTGAAGGGGAGGTGAAGGGCGTCACCGCGGACGAATTGCAGATCCAAGGCGTCCGAACCAGGTTCTGCCGAAGACGACGCGAGATCCTGGAGCCGGGCGCGGGCGCCGTCGAGCATGGGGGCGCTGAAGTCCAGTCCCCAAACGCGCATCCCCTGGCGCGCCAGGCTGAAGGCGATGTCGCCCGTGCCGCAGCATACGTCCAGCGCCGGTTCGCCTGGACGAGGACCGGCGAGCCGCACGAGCCGGCGTTTCCAGCAACGGTGCAAGCCGAAGCTCTGGACATCGTTAATCCGATCGTAGCGGGCGGCGATGCGATCGAACAACTCGTTGACTTTGGCGGCTCGCTGCCGGCCGGGTCGATAAAAAGCGTTGGCCATGCCGGGGCGACTCTAATTCGGCGTTTGGGCGCGTCAATGGGCGAAAAAAAACTGGCTTTTCCTGAATCGGCAAGGGAATATCGCGTCCAATACACTAACCGTTTGACCGGTCGTCTTCATTCCGTTGTCGGATGCGGCTGGAAGCGGTTCGATTGATTATCTTATGAGCACATCGAAATCTGAATTCCCGGACTTTGCGGCGGATCCTTCTCGCCGGCAGTTTTTAAAACGTTCATCGCTGGTGGTGGCCACCACGGCGGTGGCATCGCAGTTCCCGTTCGTGTTGACCGGTCAAGCGGCGCCGGATGATCCCATCCGGATTGGCGTCATTGGTTGCGGCGGCCGCGGCACGGGTGCCGCCCTGGACGCTTTGGGCGCGGCGACCAATGTTATTTATCCCAAGGCCGGGTATCACACCGAGGATGTGACTCAATCCACCTACGCCGAGAAGAACGTCAAGATTGTGGCTTTGGCGGATCTATTTCCGGATCGATTGGATCGTTGCCAGGCCCAGCTCAAAAAGCTGAACATGGAAATCCCGAGCGAGATGTGTTTCACGGGATTTGACGCCTACCAGAAGCTGCTGGCGGTCAAGGAGATCAATTATGTGATTTTGGCCACGCCGCCGCATTTCCGGGCGCTGCATTTGCGCGCGGCCATCGAGGCCGGCAAGAACGCTTTCATGGAAAAACCAGTGGCGGTGGATGCGCCGGGCGTGCGCCTGGTGATCGAGGCGGGCGAGTTGGCCAAGCAAAAGAACCTGGGCATCGCCGCGGGCACGCAACGCTGGCATCAATTCAGCTATAACGAAACCATCAAACGACTTCACGACGGCACCATCGGCGAGCTGCTGTATGGCTGCGCCTACTGGAATGGCGGCGTGATTTGGGTGGTCGAACCCCAGCCGGGCTGGACCGACATGGAATGGCAGTTGCGCAACTGGAATTACTTCACCTGGCTCTCGGGCGATCACATTGTCGAGCAGCATGTGCATAACCTGGACGTTCTCAACTGGGTGATGAATGCGCACCCGGTCAAGGCTTATGCGCAGGGCGGCCGGCAGGCGCGGCCGAACAAGAACTTCGGCCATATTTACGATCATTTCGCGGTCGAATACGAATACGCCAACGGCGCCCGCATGTTCAGCCAGTGCCGCCAGATGGACGATTGCGCCGGTCGCGTCGGCGAGGTGATCGTCGGGACCAAGGGTTCCAGCAACTGCCAGAACTTCATCCAGGTTCGCGGCGGCGACGGCTGGCGGTTCAGCGGCAAAGACTCCAACGCGTACCGCCAGGAGCACCTCGACCTGATCAACAGCATTCGCGCCGGCAAACCCATCAACGAAGCCCGGTCGGTGGCCGAAAGCACCATGACGGCGATCATGGGCCGGGAATCCGCGTACAGCGGGCAAGTCATCGAATGGGAAACGGCCTTTAATTCGACGAAACGCCTGGGGCCGGAAAAGTACGAAATGGGACCGATCGAGTTTCCCGAAGTCGCCATGCCGGGGAAATACAAGGCCTAGCCTACCGAGCAAAACGCGGAAAGATGACTGATTCCCGTGCGGTATGAAAAAGCGATTCCTAAAACATTATGAAAAAATCCTGGTTCTCTATGCTGTTCACCCTGGCAACGTTGGGCGCAATGTCCGTTTGCACGGGCGCAACCATCCTTTATCCCGTTGTCGTCAACGGTCGCTGGGGATTTGTCAACCCATCCGGCGAGACCGTGATCAATCCGCAGTTCGAGCGGGCCGAGGTTTTTGCGGGAGGACTGGCCGCGGTGCGACTCGGCCGGTGGGGCTACGTGGACGTTTCGGCGAAGGTCGTGATCAATCCGCAGTTTGACAAGGCTGATGTTTTCAGCGACGGGCTGGCGGCGGTCAAGCTTGGCGGCAGCGGCCCCAGCTTCCTTAATCCCTTCGGTGGCGGCGGTCGCTATGGCTACATCAATTCGGAAGGCACATACGTCGTCAATCCGCAGTTCGACGACGCCGGAACGTTTGCCGGGGGCCTCGCGGCCGTCAAGCTGGGTGGCCGTTGGGGCTTCATTGACAAGACCGGAAAAATTGTCGTCAACCCGCAATTCGACGATGCCGCCGCGTTTTCCGAAGGACTTGCGTCCGTTAAAATGGCCGGTCGTTTTGGCTACACGGACACCAGCGGGAAGACGGTCATCAACCCTCAGTTTGAAAGGGCGCAGCCATTTTCCGAGGGGTTCGCGGGGATCAGGATCGGCGGCCGCTGGGGGTTTGTTGACAAGGCCGGGAAGCTCATCATCAATCCGCAGTTCGACGAAGTGGGATGCTTTGTCAAAGGCTTGGCGCCAGCCCGGCTGGGGAAGCGCTGGGGCTTCGTGGATACTGCCGGGAAATTTGCCGTCAATCCGCAGTTCGATGACGCCGCCGCGTTTTCGGAGGGGCTGGCGCCGGTGCGTCAGTCGGGACGCTGGGGATACGTGGACAAGGGCGGCAAGTTTGTGATCAACCCGCAGTTCGACGAAGCCATGTCCTTTGCCGACGGCCTGGCGCGGGTCAAGGTGGACGGTCGAATCGGTTACATCAACACCAGCGGGAAATACGTCTGGAATCCCACCAAGTGAGCCGGCGAAAAGGGGTCAAACCATAGCATGGTTGACCCCTCTTATCGAATGGGAAACGGCCTTTAATTCGACGAAAAGTTGTGAGATTTGACGCAGTAGAATCTTAGGAGGCGCAGCCCTTGATCACTGAATGCGAATGCGGTAAAACCTGGATTTTGTATTGGCAATATCGGCCTCGGTGTAGGTATTGACGGGCGGCGTTGCGGTTTGATTCGTGGCCAGCACACTCCATCCAGCCGGTGCCAGATCTTCGGACCAGAGGATCGTATAGGATTTTCCTTTTTTACTGGTCCAGTTAATTTTGACACTGTGGTTGGTTGGCCCGGGAACGGACAGGAGTGTGAGGCGCGGGTTGTTATCTGTCGGGTCGGTGCCCGCTTGATATTCGGCCAGATCGCTAATACCGTCGCCGTCATAATCGGTGGTGGCATCCGCAGTCGCCAGGCTGTTAAAGTATTGGATTTCCCACCAATCTGGCAGGCCATCGTTGTCCAGGTCATCGTTGGACAAGTCGAATCGAATCACATTAAATCGTTTGCCTTCAAGGTTGTGATGATGCAGCAGAAGAACGCCCGGCAGCCGCTGCCTGTCATGGGCCGCTGACTCGCGATCCAGGCGAACGAGAACGGGCTGGCCGTCGGTATGAATGGGGGTTCCATCACGACCGGAGAAGGCCGTATCGATCACCGGGTGGAGAGCGTCGAAGGATATCCATCCCGTCTCCGAAACGGACTGATAAATGCCGTAGGTGATCACCTGGTAACGAAATTGGGACCGGCTGGCTGTCAAGCCAATCTGGCTGGCCGCCACCGATTGGACCATCACACTGTTGTTGAACGGCGCGGTATCGAGTTCATCGGCCGGGAATACATTTAAATAACCGCCCGAATCGGTGTTTAACAGATTCCCTTTGGCATCATAGTGGCGCACAAGGGTCATAAAAACGTCGGCCGAAGCGGGATTATCATTCGTGGTCGAGGCGTTTTCATTGGAAAGAATGAAATCCGCCAATCCGTCATTGTTGGTGTCGATATGCACCTCCAAACTGACATAAGCGAACTGCGGGGTTGGCCAGGAAGTGGCGGTGGCCAGGCCGAAAAAGAGGTGGACGTTGGTCCAGGAACCGCTTGAGGCAATGTCGCTGGCCGCGCCTGCCGCCAGGAGGTCGGCGTCCGAGTTGTAGATGGAAAGCAAATTCTTGTCCGGGTAAGAGGCTCCCAATTCAAAAGCCGAAACAAGGGCTCCGGGGTTCGATGAGCTGCCCAGGATGGGGATCTCCAGGTTCACTTGTTTTTGCGTGTTCAATTCCGGCGCCAGCACGATAGGGTTCGTCTCCGCCTGAAAATCCGAGGCTGCCCGCAGGCTGGCATAATAGGGAATATGAATCGACTGGCCGCTTTGCAGGAACCAGATCTGCCCGCTTGCCTCATAAAGGGACTGACGGGGTAGCGCGTTCACGGTTTGCGGAGTGGATAAATCATGCACCAGTTGGAATTGGGCGGGCTTGGCGGCAAAGGTGAAAGAGACGGTGGCCTCGCCCTGAGCGGGGACTGTCACGGATGAGGTATCTGGCACCAGACTGACGCCGGTCTGAGAGACGGTATTGCTAACCGCCACCTGGAAAGTGACCTCGACCTCGCTGTGATTGATCAATAGGACCATCCGATTGGTTTGAAAGTCCGAAGCCAGGACCAGCGATCCAAAACTGAGAGCGACGTTGCCATCGGCGGCGGCGGCGGCGGCGGTAACCTGGACCCGCAAAGCCTGATCCACCTGCAACCGCCCGGCGCCGGTCAACGATTCAGGATACGGATTAAGGAGCGCGTCATGCATGGGCACGGCTGTGTTCATAAGAGCCGCCTTGATATCTTCGACCGGCCAGCCGGGATGAATCTGGCGCAAAAGGGCCGCCGCTCCCGCAACCATGGGTGAAGCCATGGAAGTGCCGCTGAAGGTCACGCTGTTTGTCCCGGTGCCCGCCGCGGCGGATAAAATTCCCGAGCCGGGCGCGGCAATTTCCGGTTTAAGATAAGGGGCCAAGCCAACCGGGCCGCGCGAACTGCTATCCTCCAGATTGTCCAAAATATTCGTCAGAACGACCTTTAAATCTGCATCCAAACGGACGGTGATGCCTTCTGGCAGATGGGCTTTGAGGATCGCGCC
>JADGRT010000086.1 GCA_017880715.1 Verrucomicrobiia bacterium
CGGCTACTATGGGCGCGTACTGGAGCGCGAAGCCCGCCGGCCCTAACGGACAGGTTGTCCGAAGCCCAAAAGGCGCGACCGAACTCCCGGTCCTACGCCTGGTCCAGCAAGCCCGTTTGCGAAACCCATGATTCCAGCTCGCGCGACAGTGCGACAAAACTTTGTCGCACCTGCGACAAAGTTTTGTAGGGTGGTTGACGGCACGGGCTCGCGCAAATTCCACCGGATCGGGTACTCGGATCCTGGCACGCTTGTGAACGCGCAGTTCCGGCCGGCGAAATTCTGCATTTAAGGATTGGCAACTCCATCCGCCGTCGTATGGTTAACGCCCATAAACTGATGGAATTGAATATGGCTACGATTAAACGAACGAGTCGCTATCGCGAAGATCTGACCGAGACCCCGGAATGGCTGAAGAAAAAGAAATGCCCGCAGCGGGACAAATTCATGTCCGGCCAGCGCATCCAGCCCAAGAACATCACCGGCAAGGAAAAGCTCTCCAACCTGATTGACGATACTTTTCTGGCCTACAACGGCGCGCGCCTCAAGGAAGGCTGCCAGCTCTTCACCAACAAAATGCTCGAACCCGATGTCACCATCGGCATGAGCTTCGCCGGCGCGCTGACCCCGGCGGGCATGGGCTGCTCCAGCATCGTGCCGCTCATCAAGGCCGGGTTTGTGGACTGGATCGTCGCCACCGGCGCGAATCTTTACCACGACATGCACTTCGCGCTGAACTACCCGGTGCGCGTCGGCAGCTTCAAGTTCGACGACACCGAACTGCGCAACAACGACATCGTCCGCATCTACGACGTGCTCCTCGGCTACAGCGACTGCCTGATGGCCACCGACGAAATCCTTCGCGACATTCTCGTTCAGCCGGAGTTTCAAAAGGAAATGGGCACCGCCGAATTGCACTACCTGATCGGCAAATACTGTGCGGAGTGGGAGCGCAAGGCCGGCATCAAAGACGTGTCCGTCCTCGCCGCCGCCTATCGCGCGGGCGTGCCGTGCTACACCTCCTCCCCGGGCGACTCGACCATCGGCATGAACTTCGCCGGGGTGGAACTGCGCGGCAACAAACTCCGCGTGAACCCGTCCATCGACGTCAACGAAACCACCGCCTTTGTCCTCGCGGCCAAGCGCGGCGGCGGCAAGAGCGCGGTGGTCCTGTGGGGCGGCGGCAGTCCGAAGAATTTCATGCTCCAGACCGAGCCCCAAATCCAGGAGGTTCTGCGCATCAAGGAATACGGCCAGGATTATTTCTTCCAGGTCACCGACGCGCGGCCCGACACCGGCGGTCTCTCCGGCGCCACGCCGAGCGAAGCCGTAAGCTGGGGCAAGATCGATCCGGACCGTTTGCCCGACGCGGTGGTGTGTTACACGGACACCACCATCGCCATGCCGCTGGTGACGCACTACGCGCTGGCCAAACACAAACCGCGCAAACTCCGTCGGCTTTACGACCAGCGTCCGGCGGTGCTCAAGGCCCTGACCCGGGAGTACTTCGCCCACAACCAGGTGAAGATGATTGACGGCTCCGATCCGGTGCTCGATTAGCGCGGAACCGGCGTCTCGCCTTTCACTGGTTTTACCACCAACGGGCCGGGATCATCGCGGCCCGTTCGCTTTTCGCGGGGCGCGTTCGTCCGCGAACGCCCCCGATCAGGCGCGGGGTTTTTCGAGGGGGTGCCGGTATTTTCGTTTGAGGCTGCGGCTGGAGGACAGATCGGACTTGCCCTCGTCATTTTCCCAAACCTCGTCGTACACGGGCTTGCGGGGTGCGTGCTTAAGCGGACGTTCCTCCAGGATCGTTCCTTTATCATCGCTATCGAGCTCGATATGGCGAGGCTTCTGGCTCCGGTTAAACCGGTTCGACAAAATGACCAAAATTGTTCGTTTCATGCTTATGGCTGCCATTAATGCGGTGGAGCTTAAGGCAAGACCTGGAGTCTGCCAATCTCTGATGCGATGAATTTAGGTTTTGCGTTTTGGGGATTAGCCGTTAGAACAAGGCGCGGATCGGCAGGCCAGCTCGGGACTGGCCTGAATGAAAGCGGGTCGCATCCCTGGACCTGCTGGCGCCAGGCCAAGTCGATGGCTGATCGCGCCCAATACCAGCAGCGGAGACATCATGACTCAGAAACAACTGCAAGCCCTGGCCAGCCAGCACGGCACCCCGGTGGTGGTGGTGGACCACCGTATCCTGCGCCGGAATTATGCCGATTTCAAAAAACACCTGCCGCAGGTGCAGGCTTACTATGCCGTAAAGGCCAATCCCGATCCGGCCATCGTCCGCACGCTATACAAAATCGGGGCCAGCTTCGATGTGGCCTCGTTGCCGGAATTCATGCTCGTGCACGATAATATCAAGCACCTGCGGCCGAAGGACCAGCAGGATTTCATCTGGGACAAGATTATCTACGCCAACCCGACCAAGCCCAAGGACACCCTGGTAGCTCTTGACCAATACAAACCGCTGGTCACTTTCGACAACTTAAATGAACTGAAGAAGATCAAGCAGTTCGCGCCACACGCTGGTGTCATCTTGCGTTTACGCGTGCCCAACACCGGGTCGATGGTGGAGCTGTCCTCCAAATTCGGCTGCGATCCGGGCGAAGCGGTCGATTTGGTTCTGGCGGCCTTTGGCCTGGGTCTCGTGGTCGAGGGTCTTAGCTTCCATGTGGGCAGCCAGTGCACCAATTTCGAGAATTTCGTTCAGGCGCTCAACATGGCAGCGGCGGTCATGAACGAAGCTCGTGGCCGAGGCTACGAGATTAAGATCCTGGACATCGGCGGGGGGTTTCCGGCGCGTTACCACCAGCACGTGCAACCCATCGAAGCGCTGGCCCGAAAAATTAACCCTGAAATAAAGCGCCTTTTTCCCAAAGAGATCCAGATCATTGCCGAACCCGGGCGGTTCATCGTAGCGACCGCGGTCAAGTCGGTGGCGCAAATCGTGGGCAAGGCCCGACGCGACGGAAAGACCTGTTATTACATCAACGACAGCGTTTATCACACCTTTTCCGGCATCGTGTTCGATCACTGCCAGTATCACGTTAAGGCGTTTCGGAAGGGCAAAACGGAGATTTGCGCGGTGTTCGGCCAGACCTGCGATGGACTCGACACCATTTCCCTGTCGGAGGAACTGCCTGATTTGGAGATTGACGACTTGGTTTATGCCGAAAACATCGGCGCCTACAGCAACGCCTCAGCGACGTGGTTCAACGGGTTTCCGCCGGCTAAGGTGGTGCATATTAATGAGTAAAATAATTGAGAGTGTAGTATATTAGTATATGCCGACCTACGAGTACGTTTGTAAAAAGTGCCAGCACGCGTTTGAAATGTATCAATCGATGACCGCCAAGCCGCTGACCGTTTGTCCGCAAGACAAATGCGGCAAGGGCAAGTGGGGCAAGGGCAAGGTGAAGCGCCTGATGGGCACCGGCGCGGGCATTATCTTCAAGGGTAGCGGGTTCTACTGCACCGACTACCGAAGCGACGGCTACAAATCCGCCGCGAAAAAAGATTCCGCAGCCGCAAACCCATCGAGCGCGCCCGCCACTGCTTCGTCAAGCTCCCCGTCGAGCGATAAGTCCTCCCCGTCAAATACCCAGTCCTCCCCGTCGAAGACAGAGTCCAAGCCGAGTTCTGCCAAACCATCTGGATCGTGAATTGGGACGATGAACCTTTGGCTTTCCGGAGCGCGGACATTCTTGTCGGCGTGAGTACGCACCCAGCGTTGAAACGCTGGGCTATTCTCGCTTGTCCCGGCGGGACAAAAACCCGGCCGCGGTCCGGCACCTACAGTTCAAATCCTAGTGGCATTGGACAAGAACGTCCGCGCTTCGGCGGACGGTTCATGGGTGGGTTGGCGGTTGGATTGCTGGCCTTGGGGATCGTTCTTTTACCCTTCGCCTGGCTGCCGGACGCTTGTGCCGCCAACGCCGACATGACCGTTTTCAGCCGGGGTTCGGGCCAATTTGTGATTCACGGCGCGCCGTCAGCAGCCCCTTTTTCGGCCATGGGGGAAGCGAGGTTGGACAACGCGCTCATCCGGCTGGAGCCGGCTTTGCTGGCGGTGACGTGCGATCGCGTCAAGCAAGCGTTGTTGCGCGAGCTGGATTGCCCCGACCGGTGGCGCGGTAAAATCCATTTTTTCATCCGCTTCACGCCGGTCAAGGACCCGCCGGTAGCCATCCATTCGCAATTATTTGCGGACGGCTGGCAGGGATATGTGGAAGTGCCTGATGAAATCCAACCCGACAAACTCGTGCGCACCATTGTGCAGGCATTGCTGCTGGAAATGGCCAATCGCAAGCCCGGCCCGGGACTGGCAGAAATTCCCTTATGGCTGACGGAGGGATTGACGCAACTGTTGATGCGATCCGTTGGGCCGAATCTGGTTTTGCAGCCGCAGACGCGGCTGGTCCTGCGGGAGATGAAAACCGATCCCTTGCAATCGGCACGGATTCGTTTGCGTCAGCGCCAGGCCTTGACCTTCAGCGAGCTAAGCCTGCCCACGCCGGAGCGGCTCCGGGGTGAAGCGTGGGCAGACTACCAGGACAGCGCATTGTTGCTGGTGCATGAACTGCGACGATTGCCGAACGGACTCGCCTGCCTGCTTGACATGTTGCGGCAACTGCCGCAATGCCTGAACTGGCAGACCGCCTTTTACCGGGCTTTCCAATCCTATTATCAGCAACCGATCGATGTGGAGAAATGGTGGGCGGTGACCGTCATTAATGCCGCGGGACGCGAGCAATGGCAGAGCTGGCCAGCGGAATTGACCCTGGAGAAGCTGGACGAGGTTCTGCGTTTGAGCGTCCAAGTGCGGAAGACACCGGAAACCTTGCCGGCGCCCGCCAACCTGACTTTGCAGGAATTTATCGAGCAATGGGCCTACGCGGCCCACCGGGCACTTTTGCCCGGCAAGGTGGGACAGTTGGCTGCGTTGCATTCCAGTGCGGCGCCGAGATTGGCTCCCTTAGTGTACCAGTATTGCCAGGTTCTTCAGTCTTACCTGCAACCACGCAGTAAAAGCGGATTCGACAGTCAGACGCTGGCAACTGAGCCGATGCGCCCCCGGCTCCTGGTTCGCCGCACCGTGCAGCAACTCAACAGCCTGGACCAGCAACGCGAGGCGTTCCGGAAAGAGCTCAGCCGCACGAATGGGGTGACCACACCCAAACCCCCGTAGTCGCGGGGTGGTTTAAACCTGGGAAAAGCAGTTTAACCACAAAAGAACGCATAGATCGCATAGAAGCAATGGGTTACAGGTAACAACCTGATCACCCATCGGGTGTGTCTAAGAACGTGTGCAAACGGCTTTCTTCATCCATTGGCCGACTTGTTTCAGACGTTCGATGGAGGGTTCGGGGATGAGGCCTTCGCTGGTCGGGCCGACGTTCAGCAGGTAGTTGCCGCCCTTGCTGGCGATGTCCACGAGGTTGCGAATCAGCGTTTCGGTGCTTTTCCATTTGTCGTCGTAACTTTTGAACCCCCACGTGCCATTCATGGTCATGCAGGTTTCCCAGTCGCGGCCGGGGAAGCCCAGGGCGGGGATGTATTGCTCGGGCGTTTCGGTGTCGCCTTTATAGCCGCCGCCGAGGCGGTTGTTATGAATGATGCCCGGCTGGAGCTTGAGCAGGGGCAGCAGCATCTCGGCGCGTTGCGGGTTCATGCCGGTGGGGGTGTCCCACCAAAGCATGGCGATCGGACCCTAGTTGGAGAGGATTTCCTTGACCTGCGACACGGCGACTTTGCGGATGTATTCATCCATGTCGCCTTGCTGCGCTTGGTCCCACTGCCCGCCCGAGGCGGCGCCGCCGGGATTGTTCCAGTCCTGCGCCGGTTCAAGTTCCACGACCGTCTACCATTCGATTAGGTTTTGTTTTGCGAACCGTCTTACCCGTGCGCGGGTTGGTCCGGCCCCGGTTCAGGAAATAGCGGGCCACCTGCGTGTATTTCTCGGCGTGCTCTTTCAACCCGGCCCGTTCCTCGGGCGACAATTCACGCACGACGCGAGCCGGCATTCCCAGGATTAGCGAGCCATCGGGAAACTGCCTGCCTTCGGACACCAGGGCGTTGGCGCCCACGATGCACTGTCGGCCGATGATCGACCCATCCAGCAGCGTAGCCCCCATGCCAATCAGCGTTTCGTCTCCCACCGTGCATGCATGCACAATGGCCCCGTGACCGATGGTCACATAATTGCCCACGATGCAGGGAAAGGTGTCCGAAAGGTGCAACACCGCGTTGTCCTGCACGTTGGTATGGTGGCCAATGACAATGCGCTCGATGTCGCCGCGAAGCACCGCGTTAAACCACACACTGGCGTTGTCTCCCAAAGTAACATCCCCCACCACCACCGCGCCTGGCGCAAGGTAAACCTCCCGGCCCAACACCGGGGTCTTTCCCATAAACCGGTCCAAACGCTGCTTCAATTCGTCCATGTAGCAAGGTAAAGCCAAAACCGGTCCCAACTGCAATAAAACAATGAAAACGCCCGGCTCGAGGCCGGGCGCGTTCCGCGCTACAATAACGTAGCCGCCGACGTGAGTCGGCTCAAACTCCCGAGTCTGACGCAGCTTTGCGAATGCTTGGCCGAGACAAATGATCCGGTTCACGCCGGATGCTACGAAAAAAGCGAGTTGCCCCCCCCCCGATTCCTGCCGCCGCACTCTGTTGTCGCCAAGACTGGCTCAAGGGTGTAAGGTAAGCGCATGATTGAATGTCGCACCCATGAGTGGATCTGACCAACGATTGCGCCCGGCGGCTCCGCGCAAGCGACTGCCTCGTTCCTTCAAGGAACTCACCCCGACGCACAGCTTCAAGCCGGGAACGTTTTTTTACGAGCTGATTTGGAAGGCCTTTCGCACGCGGCGCACCGGCCAGCAGCGGCGGCCCGTCTATCCCAAACTCAGCACCGGTCAATTGGCGTTGACCTGGATCGGACACGCTTCGTTTCTCATTCAGTTCCAGGATCTGAATGTGCTTGTCGATCCTAATTTTGCGAACTGGCTGTTTTTTCTCAAGCGCCTGAAACGCGCCGGGCTTAAGCTCAAAGATCTGCCGCCCATCGATCTGGTGCTGCTCACCCATGCGCATTACGACCATTTCCACAAACGCACGCTGCGCCGGCTTCACAAACCCAAGCTGGGCATCATGCCCTGGGGCGTGGGCGAATTGGCGCGCGGTCTCGGCTTCGGCCGCATTGTGGAACTCGAATGGTGGGACACCTTCACGCACGGGGATTGGAAGGTCACGCTGACCCCCTGCCAGCACTGGGGCGCGCGCTCTCTGCGCGATCTGCACCGCGGCTTTGGCGGTTTCATGCTCGAGCACCAGGGACGTCGCATCTACCATGCCGGCGACACCGCCTATTTCGACGGTTTCAAGGAAATCGGCCGCCGCTGTCCCCCGGAAATCGCCCTGCTGCCCATCGGCGCTTATCACCCGGAGGGTTTTCGGAAAGTGCACATGGCCCCCGACGACGCCCTCAAGGCCTTCAAGGAATTACGGGCGCGTTGGCTGGTTCCGATGCACTACGGCACGTTTAAACTCTCCTTTGAAGCCCTGGACGAGCCGCCGCGCTGGTTGCAGGACGAGGCGCGCCGCGAAGGGCTCAGCCAGCGCCTGCGCATCCTCGAAGAAGGCGTGCCAACGGTGTTTTAGTTAGACATCGTTGAGGCGCGGCGGAACATGGCTTTGCGCGTCTCGCTCAGCAGCTTTTGCCTGTCGCCCTAAACTGAGGCTCGTCACCAGCGACCAGAGCCAGGCGGCCAGAAAGACCAGCGCGCCCGCTGCGCCAAACTGGGCGTAGGATTTTGCCGGAGCGTCTTCGGTCAATTGTTTGTAAGTTTGAATCATGGTCAGAACAAACCACCCGGCCACCAGCGCAAAGCCCGCGACCGCCACGATGACCTGCCCAAGACCCGGGATAATTCTTCCCGCCATGAGCGAGCCGAGTCCGGGCGTGGCCAATTGATTCACGAGAAAACAATTTCGCGCCGCGACCGTGTCAATGCCTTTACTGCCCGAAAATATCTTCATAGGCATACATCAGGGCCACAAATCCGATGGGCACGCTGACAAGAATTCCAATGCAACAGGCGATCGCCCCGCACACGGAAACCAATCCGTTGACCAGCAGAAAAGCAAAGACGAGAAACCAATGTTTGAAAACCACCTTGCGGCTCAACTCCATTGCTTCCCAAAATCCTAAATTCCGATCCATCACCAACGGCAGGGTAAAATACCAGGAGACGGTGAGATAAATTCCGGGAATGATGCACAATAGAAAACCAAGATTGATCAGAATGCCTTGCACCAAACCGAGCAACACCAGTTGACCCAGAGCCGGGCCAAACCCCGAAAATGCGTCGCCCACTGCCGCGCCCTCTCCACGAATCAACTTGAGATAATACTTGAACAGTCCCCCAATCAGCACCGTGTAAAAAGGGGTGCTGGCAACTCCGACGCCCAGGATGATCAAAATCTCTCCCGGAAAAATTCGGCGTTCAGCCACCATTTGCTGAACCGCAGGCCGCGTGAACAGGCCAAAGAGTTGATTAACCACTACGATTAAAAGCATAACCAGCGTGGAGACGCCCACGACCGGCCAGAAATTGTTTTTGACCAGCTCCCAACTGCGCGTCAGGCAGCCGCCGATGTCCAGATCGTAATCGCGCCCAAGAATTTCCTTCACGGAGGCGGGCCCGGCCGTCGGTGCGCTGCTTGAAAACGGCGGCGGCGTGGACGACTCGCCCAGAAGCGCCTCGGCGGGGTTCAATTCCGGGAAGGCGGACAGTGGCTGCCAGTCCGTGCTGCCTTCGGGCTGCACGAGGGTTTGGGCGTTAGCTCGGCCGTCCACCGCCCATTGGCGTAATTGCTCGGCCGTGACCGGTCCGTACTCCTTTTGATCGGCTCCAATGATCTTGTACATGCGGAGACAATGCCCCAAAAAACGCAACCAAGTCAAGCCTGCGGGAGCCCCCAGACCGTGGGCAGGGCAAATTCATGAAAGGTAGGAGACGGCACTACAGCGACATTTTGTAGGCCGGCTGCCCCCAGCCGGCGCCGGGTCGGGGGACCC